>JACQTM010000311.1 GCA_016210825.1 Hyphomicrobiales bacterium | reverse complement strand
AGATGAGCGCCAGTTGATCCTAGGCCTCTCCCAAATTTAAACCGGACAGCCGTGGGACAAACCCGGCCATGACGAACGCGTGCGAAATGGCGAAGGCAATTTGAGCCGCCAATGGCAAGCACGTTGTCTCCATTTTCAGTATCTGCTGCCGATAGCGCGACAAATCCAAGCCATTGTTAAATAGCAATAATTCCACACCACACGACTATCTAAAGATATATCTTGCGTTACATCTCATTATGATCTATCTAAAGATATATCTTAGACAGCACAAAGAGCGATGACATGTTTGCAATGGAACAGCCCGAACCGGGCTACCAAGACATCTGGGCCGCAGGACGCGGAGGGCGCGGACGTCACCGACGCCGTTTCGGCAGGGGCGGGCATCACGGTATGGGCGGGGATGACGACATCCGCGCCGGACGCATTCTGGCTCAGGGCGACATCAGACTGATCATGCTGGCGCTGATCGCGGAACAGCCGCGCCACGGCTACGAAATCATTAAGTTGATCGAGGAGAAGACGGAGAGCTGGTACTCACCGAGCCCGGGCATTGTCTATCCGACGCTGACCTATCTCGAAGAAGCCGGCTACGTTACCGCACAGGCGGAGGGAGCAAAGAAGCTCTACAGCATCACTGCCGAAGGCCGCGCCCACCTGAAAGAGAACCGCGATTTCGTCGATCTTGTTCTCGATCGGCTCGCCGCCATCGGGGCGCGGTTCGGGCGAATGCGTCGCCTCGCCGATGAAGGCGATGAAGAGCGACGCGGATCGAAGCTGCCGCCGTTGGTGCGTGCGGCGCTCGATAATCTACGAGTGATCGCTGCCGATCGCCTCGGCCGCGATGCCGAAACCGAAGCGAAAATAGTGGACGTGCTCGCGCGCGCCGCGGCGGAATTGCGCCGAACGTGATGCAGGCCCAATCCAATGAAGGAAGACGGCAATGATTCTCAGTCATGTAATTCATATGTTGCGTGCATGGCACCGCTATCGACTTTGCGTGCGCGAGCTTTCCCAGCTCAGCGACCTTGAACTCACCGATATCGGGCTAACACGGTCAGGCATTATCTTTGTAGCTTGGCGCACTGCCCAGGATTACCTCGCGGGCGCGGACTCCGCGTCGGCATTACACAATGAGCCCCCCCGCGATCACTGAGCTACACCGCTGTGCCGGTGCGACATTAAGATGACGAAAGCGGCGTGAGCGCGCAGCCAACGCCGATATTGATCTTGATCAAAGCGATTCCAGCGGGCGTCCGGTTGGATCGTCGCGCCGGGGTAGTCCTGTCTGAGCCCCGGCAGCATGGCCAACCTTGAGGCCCTGATCGTTCGCGATCAGGGCCTTCTTATTTCATATTCTGCCTATGTTAGGGTCGCCCGACCGCATGTGGCCCTTGAGCAGAATCTAAATGGAAGAACGGCGGCGATATCCACGGATCACCATCAACGAGCCCGGGAAAATAACGATCCCACCCTCGCCGATTGCCGTCGATTGCACGATTCTTGATTTTTCGCCGAAGGGCGCGCGCCTGGAAGTCGCGATCGGCCTTGAATTTCCCGACCGTTTCAACCTCCGCCTCGACAGCGACGGTATCACGCGCGAATGCCGCGTCGTCTGGCGCCGCGAAAATCGCCTCGGGGTCGAGTTCGGCTAGCCGGTTAGGTGTTCGCGCCGACCGTGACCTTCAGCGACAATGTTTCCCACTGCTGCTGTCCAATTCCAGCAATTCCCCTGCGCTCGACCCGGATGGTCAAGCGGTCCTCGCCCCTGAAACTTGGCTTGGCGACATATTTCAGATACTTGCCCTCGCCAGTTGCCTGGCCGTGCGCCGGTGGCCGCGTCACGACCACCGTATATTTGGCGGTATCCCCCCAGTCGTACCTGAATTTACAGGTCTTACCCGTGCCAACATGCAACTCGGTGGACTTCATTTTCTTGCAGTCGACATTGGCAAATTCATATTTACAGCCGCCGAGTGATAGCACGGCTATGGCGACAAGCACGAATTGAAGCGGCCGGCGGCACTTCAGCAATTTTCCACCCGGCATTTGCCCGATGTGTAGCGGCATCGCTTGAGTATCCCGTAATGAGACCAGACAGTCCGACGATAACAAGCGGTCGCTAAAATCCGCTCAAAAATTTCGCCGCGTCGCGCCGCTGCGGCTTTAGACTTTCGTAAGCTTAATAAATGCAATCCGCGCCGCGGGGCCGGAGATTATTCCACCCGCAACCCGAGCCGTTTCACCAGCGTGCGCCACTTTATTTCTTCCTTGTCGATGTCGATGGCATATTCCTCCGGCGTCGAGGTCAGCGGATCGCCGCCTTCGAGCGCAATCTTCTGCTTGACGTCGTCGGCTTGCGCGAGGATGCCTAATTCCTTGTTCAGCCGCTCGATGATCGGCCGCGGCGTGCCGGCTGGCGCGAGCAAGCCGTAATGCAGCACGGCGACGAAACCGGGTAACCCGGATTCCGCGACCGTCGGCACATCGGGTAGAAGCCGCATGCGCGTGGGGCTTGCCACCGCGATCACACGCAATGTGCCGGCGGCAATATTGCCGAGTGCCGGCGAGAGCACGCCGAACGCGATTGGCACATGACCGCCGAGCAAATCGTTCATCACCGGCGCCGTGCCTTTGTAGGGAATGATGGTCATGTCCACACTCGTCGTCGCCTTGAACAACTCGGCGGTCATGTAGCCGCCGGTGCCAACAGCGGACGTGCCGACATTGAACTTGCCGGGCTGCTGTTTCACGAGGGCGATCAACTCGCGGACGGTTTTGGCCGGAAACGACGGGTGCGCGAGCAGTGCGACCGGCATCGTGGCGAGCAGCCCGATCGGGGCAAAGTCCTTGCGCGGATCGTAGCCGGCATTGGCGTAGAGGCTCGGATTGATCGACATCGTGCCGGTATGACCGAGCAGGAGCGTGTGACCATCAGGCGCGGCGCGCGCCGCTGCACGCGCCCCGATGTTGCCGCCGCCGCCGCCGCGATTGTCGACGATGACTTGCTGGTTCAAGACCGCCGAGAGCTTGCCGGCGACAAGGCGCGCCATGGCGTCGACGCCGCCGCCCGCCGGATAGGGCACGATGAGTGTGATTGGACGCGACGGCCAGTCATCGGCGCGCGCCATACCCGCGAACGCGCAAAGCACGGCCAATATCGCAGCGAGCAGGTAGTTCACCATGCGCATGGCGGCCTCCTTCGAGCGCACGTCGAACGCAGCGCTGACGTTACGCCTTCGGCTTCTTCAGGAATATCGCCAGCGGCCGCTTGATCACGCCCGAACATGTCCGGCTGTAGCTCTTGCCCTCGTGGGTCCAGGCTTGCGTGCCGGTCAGCTTTGCGCTGCGGCGCACGAACGTGCCGCTGTAAGTCGCGTCATAGGAGTCCTTGTCACCCTTCCAGCCGCCCTTGAGCGTGATCTTGTCGCCATCAACCGTAGCCGTCCCGGTCTCCGTACCCGCAACCTTGCCGCGGCCGGGCAAGTGGACCGGCCTGGTATAGGGTCCAGAATTTCCGGTGACCTTGACCTCGATCGCCGCGCGCACCGGATCCTGCGCGAAGGGCAGCTTTCCGCACACGAGCGTGCCGAGATAGGTTGCATCCCGCACCTGTGCCGACGCCGCGCCGATAGACGCCGCGGTGACCATACTCGCCGCCGAAGCCGCAATTATAAATATCTTCATGACTCTCACTCTTGATCTCCCCGCGTCACCATTTTGCCGGTCGCTCAATCTTGACGCTATTACGAAAAGCCGCCGGCCTCCACCCGGGGAGCCGGCGGCTCAACCACAAATCCAACCAACAAGTTTCGCCGCGCGGCGTGCCTAATGAACGCTGGCACTATGGTGACGGAGGCGGGCGATTTCGTCTTTCACTTGCAACTTGCGACGCTTCAATTCAGCCAATCTCAGATCGTCGGTCGAGGGGTGCGCCAGGGCTTCGGCAAGTTCTTTCTCGAGCGCCTGGTGCTGTTTTTCCAATTCCGCGAGATCTGTCGGCGTGGGCATGTGCAAGGTCTCCTTGTATCGGCCTTCGGCATGGAGCCTGACGGGCAAGAGTCTGACATGAGCTTTTGGGCAAGTCGATGTTCGACTTTTGTGCAATGCATATAATCCCCAGGTTCCCGCCTGCCCGTCTTCCCAGCCGCTTGGAAGGATGAACGGGGCGGGGCATAATTCACTCGTTTTCCGCGTCGGCGGCGGGCGTAGAGCCATTCATGCGGTACGGCTCGCGATGCGGCGAAGCCGCGCGGATTCAATGGCTTGAACGAATCGGCGGCCCTGCCGACCCTGTGTGACTGTGCCAATGGGGACCGGCAAAGCGTCCTCAATGCTGGCGGCAATGACGAAAGAGGAAGAGGCTGAGCTTCGCGTCCAGCTTGCGCGCCTGAACCAGGAGCACCGCGACCTCGACGCCGCGATTGCCGCGCTGCAGGATTCGCCTGGTTCCGACGTTATCCAGGTGCAGCGATTAAAGAAGCGCAAGCTCTATCTGCGCGATCGCATCTCCTTCATCGAGGATCAGCTAACGCCGGATATTATTGCGTGACGATCAACATCCATCCCCTGCAAGGGGAGGGTGGCGAGACGCGAAAGCGGCGAGCCGGGTGGGGTTCTTCAAGCAACTGTGCGATATGACCCCACCCCGCCCCTTACTATCGTTCGCGGCGACCCTCCCCCCTTTCAGGAGGAGGGATGAAATTGTGCGCAGCCGTTTCGCCTTGCCCGCGCGCGACCCCTCCCTATAATCCGCCGCTTCCTTTCGAGCCGCTGAGGACTCGTTCGAGACATTCAATGGCATCAAAGCCCGTCGCGATCATCATGGGAAGCCAGTCCGACTGGGAGACCATGAAACACGCTGCCGAAACTCTCGATGCATTGAAGGTCGGCTATGACGCCCTGATCATATCCGCGCACCGCACGCCCGATCGGTTTCATGCCTTCGCCAAGTCGGCGCGCAAGAAAGGATTCAAGGTGGTGATCGGGGGCGCGGGCGGTGCCGCGCATCTTCCCGGCATGATGGCGGCGCTCACTCCGCTGCCGGTCTTCGGCGTGCCGATGAACACAAAGGCGCTCGAAGGCAAGGATTCGCTGCTGTCGATCATCCAGATGCCGGCGGGCGTGCCAGTCGGGACTCTCGCGATCGGCAAGCCGGGCGCGATTAACGCCGCGCTGCTCGCGGTAAGCGTGCTTGCCCTGTCAGACCCCGCTCTTGCCAAGCGGCTCGACGTCTATCGCAAGCGCCAGTCCGCGAGTGTCGCGACGCGGCCGAAAGATTGATTGCGCCGCGCGCGGATGTAATTCGAGCAGTATGTCCGCGCCGTCGCCGGCTGGCCGCTGGCGAAGCCGGTCCGGCATGGACGCGCCGAGATGATCAACCTGATCGGCGCCGAGGTGAATGACCACGCGAAATGGCTCGCGACGCGCAGTGCCGCCTTGCATCTCTACGGCAAGGGCGAGGAACGGCCCGGCCGCAAGATGGGGCATGTGACGCGGGTCTAGCCTAAGCGGTGACGGCAAGCGAACATTGGAATCGAAATCCGGCCGCGGCACGCGCTGGAAATGCCGTCCGCGTGGGCGCATAGTTATGGGATGCTCAAGATGACCTGCAAATGCGGGGCAATCTATGAGGTGATCGAGACCAAGGGTCCCTCCAGGGACGAGAGCAGCTTTAAGTGCGTTTTGTGCAACAAGGAATTGATTTCGTGGACCGGGTCAAACGTCTCGCAGTTCCACCTCATTAAGACACCCGAGCCGGATCGGGAATGAGCGCCAGCCGGCGGGCTTCCCGCAATCGCACCGGGCCTGCGGCCGGATGTATTTTTACGCTTCGAAGGAACCAAATCTGACGGCCGAAATTAATCGGAATGTCGGGCCCATGCGCGACACCCCGCATCCCAGGCGCCCCTTCGTGATGGGCTCGGCGAGTATTCAACCTGGACCCCGGGTCCCCCGCCTGGGGTCCTTTTGTTGTTTGGGCGCATTGATTTTTGCCGTGACTCCGCAACGCCGTGCGATCAGGAGACGAGTCAAGGCGAACCCACCGCAATGCCGCTGATGGACTCTTAACCCCTTATCTGCTAGAGCCGCGCGACTCAGAACGCTTGGCACCAATTCAATGTCCAGCGTTCGCGACCCTGAAACACCGAAAAATCGAAGAGGATAGCGGCAAAGTGCAGGTACTCGTTCGCGACAACAACGTCGACCAGGCCCTCAAGGCGCTGAAGAAGAAGATGCAGCGCGAAGGCATTTTCCGCGAGATGAAGCTCCGCGGCCATTACGAAAAACCCTCCGAAAAGCGTGCCCGGGAAAAAGCGGAAGCGGTCCGCCGCGCCCGCAAGCTCGCGCGCAAGAAGCTGCAGCGCGAAGGCCTCCTGCCGATGAAGCCACGGATCGTGCCCGGCGCCGGCGGCCCCGGTGGCGGCCATGGCAGAGGCGGCGGCGGTGGCTTCGGTGGTGGTGGCGGCTTCGGCCGCCGCTAAGGCGTTTTCCAAAACATCCGAGATGCGCGCGGGCGGGGAAACCTTTAGCCCGCGCTGTTGTTTTACAATTCCCCGGCGTTATCGTTTCGGTTGCTTGCGCAAAGGGACGCGTCGATTCGCGTAACGCTTTTGCGTCAATCCGGGACGATCGCGATTGAGCCATGACACGTCAGCGACAAAGCATCGGCGCACTCGTCGCGGCATTCATGGCCGCAGCCTGCTCGACAACGACGCTGACCTCGACGCCGGTGCCCGAGAGCGAAGAGGCTGCTTATGCCTCCTCGCCCGCCAATATCGCCTCGCTCACCGACGTTGTGACGCGCAATCCAAACGACCCGCAGGCCTACAACATGCGCGGCACCGTGTTCGGTCAGTCCGGCCGGCAGCAGGAGGCGCTGACCGACTTCAATAAGGCGATCAGCCTCGATCCGAAATACACGCAAGCCTACGCCAACCGCGCGCTGGTACTGCGCCAGACCGGTAAGCTCGATCAGGCGATGGCCGATTACAACAAGGCGATCTCGATCGATTCAAATTACGCGGCGGCTTATCTCGGCCGCGGCGTCGTCTTGAGGCAGCGCGGGCAATTGCTGCAAGCGCTCGCCGATTTCAACAAAGCGATCACACTGCGCCCCGACATGGCGCAGGCTTATTACAACCGTGGCCAGCTCTATCAGAGCCAGCGCCAGTACCAGTTCGCGATCGACGATTTTTCGACGGCAATAGGCCTAACCCAGGGCGAGGCAGGGCCCTATATCGCGCGGGCCTTGAGTTATCTAGCAATCAATGACGCCAAGGCCGCGGCGAGCGATCTCGATGACGCGGTGCAGCTCGAGCCGCAGAGCCTCACGGCCTGGACCAGCCGCGGCCTCGCCTATGAGCGGCTCGGCGACAAGGAGCGAGCTGCGGGCTCCTACGCGAAGGCACTCAATGTTAGCCAGAATTACGACCCGGCAAAGCAGGGTTTCGCCAGGGTCGGCGGGCAATATGGGCGCAGCTATCAGACGTTCTGAGCCGCCCAAGGGCGTCGCCATTAGCGATGGAGTGTGGCTTTTCGGCACTAGAGAGCGGGTCCCGCCGCCTGTAAGCAACTAAGTGTCCGGACATATAGGGGTACCCAATGAAGAAACTCATGGTCGTGACGGTGGCTTTTCTCGCCCTGTTGAGCGTTGCTGGTTGCGTTGCTGTCGGCAAAGCGCCGTATGGCAAAGCCCCGGTGGTGACGAAAGGCTAAAGCGATACCGATGCGGAGGTCCGGCGAGCCGCCCTCTTCATCGCTTTCTCAAAGAGGTCAGGTTTTATCGGCGGCCCGTGGCTCGATCATCGTCGCGCTTAGGGACGTCGTATAAGCATGAGGGACGAAACGTTGTGAGATATT
>JACQTM010000310.1 GCA_016210825.1 Hyphomicrobiales bacterium | reverse complement strand
TGGAGCTGAACAAAACGATGTAAAATTGCCGTGAAAACGAACCTACCGTGCAGCCGCCTGGCCGGCGGTCGCGGTCTCGGTTTCGAACCCGAGGCGGCCGAAACCAGGCAATTTCAGCGCCGGGTGGCGCAGGTCGAGACCGGCCACGAGGCCAAGCAAATTGAACTCGATGCCCTCAACCCACCCGATCTTGACCCCGACGACGCCGTAGAGACTGGCTTCGACACCCGTACCGCTGTCGCTCGGGCCAAAATAGGCCTCGGGGCGATAATCCCGACCGATCGCGTTCGGCGGCAAGATCGCCCGAACATCCGGGATCGCGCGCAGCACGGCGGCAATGAAAGTATTGCTATTCGGGCCCGGCCAAATGCGGTAGTCGCCGGCCTTGGCGAAGGGATAGGCACGCACCGCCGCCTCGATCTGCGGTATCAGCGTCTCAGCCTCAGCGCCCTTGATGTCGGCGACGATGCTCGGCATTGAGCCATACCAGCGCCCATCGGGCGCCCAGCCGTTGGTCCGGACTGGATTGCCCCAGCCCACCACATCGTAACGGGTCCACCTCGGCGCGTTGGCGCGCTTGACTACGACCCAGCTGTGCACTGCAACCACGCCTTTCCAGCCGCCCGCACGGCCGGAAAGCACGAGGACCCGGGCATCCGGATGGGCCAAAGCCGGCGGCAGGCTGCCGGTGCTCGACCAGTCGGCGTCACGCCAGCTGCGCGGATGATCGTTGAAAGCAAACAACGCGGCACGCGCGGCGAGCGGCACGAGAAAGATGGCGAGTAGGGTCAACATGATCGGCCGGTGGCGGGAGCGGGATGGCGAGGCGGACATCGAGGACCGGGCTAGGGAGGATTTCCGACCGAACTGTGGCGCGGTTGATTACAAACAATTTAGCATTCCACGGCGGCGCGCCGCCAGCGCGGCGTCATCGTACCCAGTTTCCGTTCACCGCAAGCTGGGCATAGCGTCCGGCGCCGTCCTTGGCGAGATCGCCGCTGACTGGCTTCGCCCATTCCATGCCGACGATAGCGCCGTGTTTGGCGCCGGCGATCAGGTTGTCGGCGATCACGGCATTGCCGGCGCCGGGCAGCACCGAGACGGCGATGCCGACGCCCGCATTACGCACGATGTTGCCGGTCGCTGTAACATCGCGGAAATAATGCCCCCAGCCGAGCCACAGTCCGGCGGTTGGCGCATTCTCGACGACGTTGCCGGTGACCGCGGCGTCGGCTTCGACGGCGATACCAATGCCGGCACCGTCTTTCGGATCGGTACCTGCCGGCCGCCTGTTCTTCAGGTTACGGATCAGGTTGCCCTGTACGACGGCGAGCCGGCCGCCTTCCTTGAAATTCGTGACGACGGCGCCGAGCGCGGCATCGTCCACGATATTGTTGGCGATTACGGCACCCTCGAAGCCGAATTCGGCATAGAGCGCGACCTCGCCGAGCTCGGTCGCGGTATTGCCGACGATCTGGATGTTGGAGGCGGCGTTGCCGCGTACGGCGGAGAAGGTTGCGCCCTTGATACGGTTGCCGCGCACAAGCACGTTCGCCGCGCGGTGGACGTTGATGGCGTTGCCATATTGCCCGGCGCCACCGCTGCGATTGTTTGTATTCTCGATACGGTTGTTTTCGACGATAGTGCCGTCGTCCTTGCCATCCCAGCGGAACACCTGGATTCCATTATTACCGGCATCGCGGATGGTATTGGCGGCGATCGAAAGGCCGCGCGCGTCGAGCGAGAAGATGGCGGCGTCGGCAGCGCCAGCTATGGCGTTGCCGTTAATTGCGCCGGCAACGGCGCGAAGTGCAATGCCATGGCCGTCGGCGCCGACGATGTCGCAGTCGCTGATACGGATGCCATTGCATTCCGAGACATGCACGAGGCCGCGGTCCTTTGGCAGAGGCCGTTCGCCGCCGTCGAGCACCAGTCCCGAGAGCGAAGCGTGATTGGCGCCCGTGACGGAGAACAGGGACTGGCCGCCAGTGAATGAAAACCGCGTTGCGCCGCGGACGCCGACGAGTTGTGTTCCCGCCGGAAGATTCAGATGGCCACTACGATAGACGCCCGGGCCGAACGCAAGCGGGATGCGTGCGCCAGCGGCCTCGTCGATGGCGCGCTGGATGCCGAGCGTCTGGTCGGCGCCGCTATCGGGGCGAACGCCGAGCTGTGCGGCATCGATGCCTAGCCGCGACAGCGGGGCAGCCGCGGCGGGTATCGTTAACGCCACCGGCACGGTGCCGGCAAACGCGGAAGCGGCGAGAAGACGGCGGCGGTCAATGTCCATAAATGGCTCCGGCGAAACGCTTGGGAGTCTCACGATTCAAGGATCGGGCCGCCACCGCTGTGCCGCCATGGCACATGCACGCGCGCAAGGGTTAACGGCGACGGCGAGCGACGGCGGCGATGGCGAGCAGCATCGCTTCTCCCGCGCGCAGCAGATCGGCGGCAGTAAATTTGCGCCGTTCGCGGCGCCGGCCGGGCACATCGGTTCGACGTGTGCGGGGTACGTGAATGAATGCCGCGATCCGTGGCCCTTGCGGTTGCGTCGCGGCTTCGAGCGCGCGCCAGAGCAGGTAGTTGCAAACATAACGCCCGGCATCACGCGATGGCTTTGCCGCGACGTGGACCGATTGCGCCGCCCGGACGAGGCGTTGTACCGGCAGGCGTGCGGGTAAGTGCTGCGGGCCTTTGGCAACGATGGCGCGCTTGCGTTGCGAAAATCCGGTGGCGTCGGCGAAGGATGTCACGGCGTTGCGCGCCTGTGTCTCGATCCGAAGATGCGGCATGCGCGGGCCGAGGCCGAACATTACGACCGCATCCGGCCGGTTTTCCGCGATCAATTTCGGTAAATCGCGGTCGATGGCAATGTAGCTCGTCGGGAAAATATAGCTATCGAGACGAAGATCGGCGAAGGCGGGCCGCCTGATGCGGGCAAGGTGCTCCACCATTTCCGACGATGGATTAAAACGCGCCCCGGGGTAGGGCCCAAAGCCCGTCACCAGGATGGATAGCGGCCGCTTCGTACTGCCTGTTCGATTGATTGCGCGTGCCAAATTGGTCCGCCGTGCAATGGATGATCCGGCGGTATGCAATCGTAGCATCGATTTCGATCGCGGCTTTGTGGCGTGGCGGTTGCGAGCTTTCATTGCCATGAAGTCGTTAAGTCAAATGCCAAGCGCTCGCGCGATCTGCTCGACAGCGAGCGTCGGCGCGAGCCTTCCTGCGGCGACCTCGGCCTCGATCTTGGGCAGCTTCGGTTTCAATTTCGGATCGGTCCGCAGCCGCTCATGCAGCCGCTCTTCGAGCATCGCCCACATCCATTTAACCTGCTGCTCGCGCCGGCGTGCGGCAAGTTCGCCGGACGCCGTCATCTGCGCGCGGTGGTCGGTGATCCGGTCCCAGAGTTCGGCGATGCCGTTGCCGGTCAGCGCCGAATACGTGACTACAGGAGGCGTCCAGTTCGGCGAACGGGGACTGAGAATATGCAACGCCGCGCGGTATTCGGCCGCCGCCGCCTTGGCGCGCGGAATGTTGTCGCCGTCCGCCTTGTTCACCGCGATCATGTCGGCAAGCTCGACCACGCCTTTCTTCAGGCCCTGCAATTCGTCGCCGGCTCCCGGAAGCATCAATGCAAGAAAGAAATCCGTCATGTCGGCGACCGCGATTTCCGATTGCCCAATGCCGACGGTCTCGACCAGCACCACGTCGTAACCCGCCGCCTCGCAGATCAGCATTGCTTCCCGTGTCTTGGAAGCGACGCCGCCGAGCGTCCCGGCGGTCGGGGAGGGACGGATGAAGGCATTCGGATCGGCGGCGAGCTTCGCCATGCGCGTCTTGTCGGCAAGAATTGAACCGCCGGTGCGGGTCGATGACGGGTCGACGGCGAGCACGGCGACCTTGTGCCCATTGGCGGTGAGAAAACTGCCGAGCGTGTCGATGGTCAACGATTTGCCGACGCCTGGTGCGCCGGTAATGCCGACGCGGATCGCACGGCCGGTATCGGCGAGGAGCTCCTGGATGAGGCGCCGCGCCGCGTCGCGGTGATCCTCGCGCTTGCTCTCCAGCAACGTGATCGCGCGCGCACGCACCGCGCGGTCGCCGGCGCGGATTTGGCCGGTGAGATTAACCTTGCTCGAAATGCTGGAGCTCATCGGCATTGCTAATCCGGCAAAACGGCTACGCCGAGATTTTTGGCCGCTACCCGCATGTCGTCGTCGAGTGTTGCGAGGCTGGACCCGGTTTCATCAGCGAGTTTGACATAAATCGCATCGTAGAATGTCAATCCATGATTCTCGGCAAAACGGATTATGGAACCAAAATGCTCGGTTTCAATCGCGGGCTGCGGCGAAATCGCAAATGTTGCGAGATCTTCAAGCATAATTTGGATCTCACTCATGGTTATGCGCCCGCGCCGGCAATTCACCAGCAGCGCATTTCCGATTTCCGCCGACCAGTGGGCGGGTACGAGCATCGTTTCTTGCGAAAGAATCGAAGTCAGCTGTGGCCGAGAGGCTTGAGCGGGTTCATTCAGCAGCCAAGCGACCATGATCGATGCATCGAGAACGATCAATGTCGGCCCTCGTTAATCCAGCTTTTGATCTCTTCGAGCGTCGGATTGATTTTCAGCTTGTTCGCAATTTCGTTCAAACGGGCGATGGCCTGCCGCCGCCGCTCGATCTGCTCGGGGGAGTGCGTGACTTCGGCACGCACGAGCCTCGCCACCGGTTTGCCGTGGCGGGTGATGACGATTTCCTGGCCCTTCTCGACCTCGTCCACGAGGCTGGAAAGGTGGGTTTTGGCTTCAAAAATGCCAACGTGTTTCATTCCTTATTCTAACTAGTTAGACTAGATTGGTCTAGTCTATTTTCAACCATTGGCAATTGAAATTTCCACCTTCGCCGTCTTTCAAACGCGATGTGGGAAGAGAATACTGGGTGGTGGTGGAAGAAGGAGAATGTCGCTGAACGCCCGCAACAAGGGCGGGGGAGTTGTCCATGCGTCGTTTCGCCTTTACCGCCACATCACTTTTTATCGCCGTTATCTCCTCATTCCCTGCCGCGCAGGCCGCCGACCTTGAATGGTCGGTTGAAAATCCGTTCCGCTTCTTCAAGCCCACAGGGTCGTTCGCGCTGCATGAGCGCGCCTACGCGGCCGTACGCGGCAATCCCGCCGGTGCGGCGCCGGCCGACATCATTGCGCGCGTCGAGCGCCGCCTCAACGACCCCGATTGCAAGGACGCCTCCACGCCCGATACTTGCGCGGCGACAAAGCGCGCGAACTACGACCGCAGCCGCCTCGGCTGGGCGGCGCAGACCATCGGCGCCGTTTGCTACGACAGCGCCGGGCGGCCGCCGCGCTATCCAGCGCAATGCGAGCGGCGTTATTCGTGGGGTGCCGCCAAGGAAGATTACGTTCTGCCGGAGGCACACACGGTCAATATTGCGCTATCGGCCGCGCCGCTCGCAGCGGCCGGCGCCGGCGAATGCGCATGGACATGGCAGCCGCGGTCCGGCGGTCCGGCGCAAAGTAAAAAGCAGCCGTGCAAGACCCCGCTCACGATTACGCGCGTACCCTTCTCGCTCGACCGCGCCAAATCGGGCGTCGCCGTCAATGTGCGGCTGCCGGACGGACAGCAATTGTCCGAGCCTGACGTAATCGTTGAGGACATCTTCCTCGTCGCGCTTGGCGACTCGTTCGCATCAGGCGAGAGTAACCCGGACCGTCCGGTGACGTTCAGCCCGTCACGCGAAATGGTTTACGATCCCGTCAATACGCGCGAGGAGTTGGCGACGCGCAGCCTGAAAGCGCAGCCGAATTACGGCATCGCATCGACCGGCGAAAAGCTCGATCCAAAATCGTTGCCGAAGCGGCTGATGGACGACGAGGCGCAGGGCCAGATTCTGCGGCCGACATCGCGGGAATTCCTAACCGCCTTCGAGAAGCGCGGCGCCCGCTGGCTAAGCGCGGACTGCCATCGCTCGCAATACGGCTATCCGTTCCGTGTCGGCATCCAGCTTACGCTGGAAAATCGCCATCGCGCCGTCACCTTCGTCAGCCTCGCTTGCAGCGGCGCGGAAATCGCCGAGGGCCTTTTTATGCCCAAAGATGCGCGCGAAGGCTTCGTCAACGGGCAGCCGACCAAAGTGCCCGCGCAGCTCGACCAGTTGAGCGACTTGATTTGCCGCGGCGGCGTGGCCGGCCGCTCAGCGGCGGCATCGTATTCGCTGCCGCTCTATCGCCCGGGCTCGCCCGCGGTGCAGACGAGCCCGGTCGCGATGCGCTGGTGCCCGCAGCAAAGCCGCAAACGGCCGATCGACCTCGTGCTGATGTCAATCGGCGGCAATGATGTCGGTTTTTCCGCGCTCGCCGCCTATACCATGACCGAGAATGCAGCCGATCTTGCGCCCATCGTCGGCTGGATCGGCCACGAGATCCGCTTTGGTCCGAATATTTCCCGCGCCTATCTAAGCGTGCTCGATGCACGCATGAAGGCGGTGAAGGATGCGTTGCGCGACGGTTTCGGCGTCGAGCCCGCGCGCGTCGTGCAGACCGCCTATGAGCCGATCCAATTCGACGAGACAGGTGCATTATGCGGCACGCAGCCGACGCTCGGCATGGACGTGCATCCTAAGCTGCGGCTGAGCCGGGCGCGCGTCCAGGAAACGGAATCCTTCCTGCGCGATTTTCTCGTCCGGCTCGAATGCATCAGCGACGTCAAGCGCCGCGCCGACTGCCCGGCGGGGCTGAAAACCGGCGCCGGCACCGGCTTCAATCTCGTCACCGCGCATCAGGCGAAGTTCGCGCGCCGCGGCATTTGCGCGCGCGATCCCGCGCGTGCGGCGATCGACGGCGTGATGATGACAATGCCGCGCATGTCGCGCCTTGCCGACGCCTTCAAGCCGTATTCGCCCGCCAACGAATTGCCCTACGCGCATCGCTGGCGGTTGTTTCGCACGCCGAACGACGCCTTCCTTATCGCCAATACCCATCGCGAGGGCATTTCGCCCTTCGATATTCTGCAACCTGCTTATGCCGGGCTCTACAGCGGCGCGATCCATCCGAGCGCGGAGGCGCATTCCATCGTCGCCGATCACGTGATGCCCTATGCACGATCAGTTCTGTCGAAGGGCAAGATCACCGTGACGGCGCGTTAAGGGCATTCGTTACTCACGCACCAATTTTGCAGTTGGCTCGCCAAGACTAAATTTTGCAAATAGCTCGGTTGGGTCCTTAACGCCGTCGATGATGCATTCGTCTTTTTTGATTTCGACTCCGAGCGCCGTCAGCTTGGCCTTATCCTGCTTTTCGCAATCGGGGGCGTAGGTGAAAATTTCGCCGCCTTCGATGCGAACGAGAAGATATTCATAACCCGGCGCGTCCTTGCCGTTTTTCGACTGAACCGCGTGCAGACCGCCGCCGCCAACCCGGTGGAACGACACCGGAATTGCTTCCTTTTGCGGATCGATGAAGTCATAGCCGCCATCCTGCCGCTTGCGCATTTCGATCATGTCGCCGCGGATGAACTTGCCGCCTTCGACGCGGTCATACATTCGGTACCGGCCACCGTCGCCGAGCACTGGTACCGCGCTGGACAACGAGAATTTTGCTTCTTGCGATTTGATGCAGCCGCTCGCGATCAGACCGAGTGCGACGACGAAAAGGACGGCGCCGCGTTTGCGCAATGATGTCATGTCTTTTTGCTTTCACTGATTGCGTGGATTTGGCTTATTCCGCCGCGTGCTGCTCGTGGCCGAGCCAGCGGTTATGTTATTTTGATCGGCTGACTTGGACGATGCGTTCGACGAACAGCCTGAGCGGTTCAAGATCGTTCTCGGCGATATTCCATAGAATGTCGGCGTCGATCCGGTGATAGGCATGGCGCAACCAATTGCCAAGGTCGGCCATTCTTTCCCAAGCAATTTGCTTCTCCTTGGATTTCATGTCCTCTGGTATGTAACGCGAGGCTTCACTGATAATCTCGAATGAGCGTTCGATCGCGAGGCGAAGGGCAGGATCGGCGGCAAAGTCCTGTCGGCGCTTGTTGGCTAGAAATTTCTTGATGTTATCGATAGCGTCGAGAATATGGATCAACCGATCGCCTAGAGTCGGTGGCATGCTCAAAAAACCTCAACGACATCATCGGCGATCCGTTCGGCCATGCGCGGATCGAGTGAGCGGCGAAGCGCTGCTTGCGTTCGCAAGCCGGTGACATCCCTGACGATGTGTTCAACGCCGACAAGATTGAGCAAGGAGAATTTTGCATCAGGGTCAACTTCGATCAAGATATCAAGATCGCTGTTCGCTTGTTCATCGCCGCGCGCACGCGAGCCGAAAATAGCAAGCCTTGTCACGCCTTCCGCCTTGATTGCCGGCGCGGTTGCGCGAAGCTTGTCGATGATCTCGTCGCGAGTCATGTCACTTTTGCCGCTATGAGTCCGTCCGCAAACTCGACTAGCGCAACATACAAAAACATATCTACTCCGCCGCGCGCTGCTCGTGGCCGAGCCGTTTGTTAAGTTTGCGCAGCAAGTCTTCCGCGGCCTCGGCGATCACGGTGCCGGGCGGGAAAATGGCCTGCGCGCCGGCGGCCTTCAATGCCTCGTAATCCTGCGGCGGGACGACGCCGCCGACAACGATCATGATATCGGGCCGCCCCTGCTTTTCGAGTTCGGCTTTCAGCTCCGGGACGAGGGTGAGATGCGCGGCGGCGAGCGAAGACACGCCAAGGATATGCGCGTCGTTCTCGACCGCCTGGCGCGCGGCTTCGGCGGGCGTTGCGAACAGGGGCCCGATATCGACGTCGAAACCGAGATCGGCAAACGCGGAGGCAATTACCTTTTGGCCGCGGTCATGGCCATCCTGCCCGATCTTGGCGACGAGGATGCGCGGGCGGCGTCCCTCGTCGGTTTCGAACCGCGAGACGATTTTCTGCACGCGCTCGACGGTGTCGGACATGGCGCCGACCTCCCGCTTGTAGACCCCCGAGATGGCCTTGATCTCGGCGCGGTGCCGGCCGAAGACCTTCTCGAGCGCCGATGATATCTCGCCCACGGTTGCCTTGGCGCGCGCGGCGTCGATCGCGAGCGCCAGGAGATTAGCGTTGCCTTGCGCGCCTTTGGTCAGCGCGTCAAGTTTATCCGCAAGCGCTACCGGATCGCGTTCGCGCTTGAGGCGGGCGAGTTTATCGATTTGCAATTGCCGTACCGCGCCATTGTCGACCTTCAACACGTCGATCGGAGATTCCTTTTCGGGACGGTATTTGTTGACCCCAATCACCGATTGTGCGCCGGCATCGATCCGCGCCTGAGTCTTGGCGGCGGCCTCCTCGATGCGCAGCTTGGGGATGCCGGCCTCGATCGCCTTGGTCATGCCGCCGAGCTCCTCGACCTCCTGGATATGTTCCCACGCCTTACGGGCGAGATCATGGGTCAGCTGTTCGACGAAATAAGAACCGCCCCACGGATCGATGAGGCGCGTTGTGCCGCTTTCCTGCGCCAGCACAATCTGGGTGTTGCGGGCAACACGTGCGGAAAAATCCGTCGGCAAAGCGAGCGCCTCGTCGAGCGCATTGGTGTGCAACGATTGCGTGCCGCCTTGCGTCGCCGCCATCGCCTCAATCATGGTGCGCGCGACATTGTTGAACACGTCCTGGGCGGCGAGCGACCACCCCGATGTCTGGCAATGGGTGCGCAGCGACAGCGAACGGGCGTCCTTCGGTTCGAAAGGTTTCATCAACTTCGCCCACACGAGACGCGCGGCGCGCAGCTTCGCCACTTCCATGAAGAAGTTCATCCCGATCGCCCAGAAGAAGGAGAGGCGCGGGGCGAATTGATCGATTGAGAGGCCCGCCTTCAATCCGGCGCGCACATACTCGACGCCGTCGGCGAGCGTGTAGGCGAGTTCAAGATCAGCCGTCGCGCCCGCCTCCTGCATGTGGTAGCCGGAAATGGAAATGGAATTGAACTTCGGCATGTTCGCCGAGGTGAAGGCGAAGATGTCGGAAATGATGCGCAGGCTCGGTTTTGGCGGATAGATATAGGTGTTGCGCACCATGAATTCCTTGAGGATATCGTTCTGGATTGTGCCGCCGAGCTGGCGAGGTTCGACGCCTTGCTCCTCCGCCGCGACGATATAGAGCGCAAGCACCGGCAGCACCGCGCCGTTCATGGTCATTGAAACCGTCATCTGATCGAGCGGGATGCCGGCGAACAGCGTGCGCATGTCGTAAATGGAATCGATGGCAACACCCGCCATGCCGACGTCACCGGATACGCGCGGATGAACGCTGTCGTAACCGCGATGGGTGGCAAGATCGAAGGCGATCGATAGACCCTTCTGTCCGGCGGCGAGATTGCGCCGGTAGAAGGCGTTGGAATCTTCCGCTGACGAGAAGCCGGCATATTGCCGGATCGTCCACGGTTGCGTGACGTACATGGTTGGATAAGGCCCGCGCAGATAGGGCGCGATGCCGGGATAGGTGTCGAGGAAATCGAGGCCTGCAACGTCGTCGGGGCCGTAGACCGGCTTGACCGGGATGCCTTCGGGTGTGAGCCAGGGACCGGTCGGATTGGCGGGAGCCATGCTCACGGCGGTTTCGGCAAACTGGACGGTGGCGAAATTCGGAATTTTGGCCATGACCGCTATGCCTTTACACCCAGAATATCATGTGCGGCGCGCAGGGTCGCCAGCGCGTCGCAGCCAACGTGAACAAAGGATTTAATGCCGGCTTTCTTCAGTAATGCTTCGTTCGCACCAGGTCGCGCCGCGATATAAATATGCGTTGCTCCTGCTGCCGTGAGCGCCTTCGCGGTTTCCGCCGCCTCTTTTTCATAGATCGCGTCGGACGCGCACAGGCAGGCAAGTGCGGCGCCGGATTTCTTGAATGCTGCGGTCATCTTTTTCTTCACCTCCCCCGCAGGGGGGGAGGTCGGCTGCGAAGCAGCCGGGAAGGGGGTATCTTTATCATTCGCAGTTACCCCCCTCCCGACTCGGCTCGCATTTCTCGCCTCGCCACCCTCCCCCGCAGGGGGGGAGGGAAAGAACTCCACCGCCT
>JACQTM010000303.1 GCA_016210825.1 Hyphomicrobiales bacterium | reverse complement strand
CGATCACTACCGCGACAACAACATCATAGCGGGCGGCGGCGGATGGGCGCCGAGCGCCTCCAAGTGGCAGTTCGCTTGGGCGTTGCATGCCGGCCTCGCATAAACTTGCGGCGGCGGCGCGTAGACTGGCTGCGGCTGCGGCCGATAGGCGTCAGCCTCGCAGCAGAACGACCAGCGCAATCCGAACTTAAGGTCGTGCGAGGTGATTGTGTTGAACGTCGTTGGATTGTTGAGGACCTGATTGGTGCCATTGAGGTTGAGGGGGTCGCCGGTCTCCGCATCTCCCAGATTCAGATAGCGATAGGCGAATTCCGCGGTGACATTATTGGTTACCTTGTAGGCGAGGCCGGCATGCAACGCCCAAGCGAACTGCCACTTGGAGGCGCTCGGCGCCCATCCGCCGCCGCCCGCTATGATGTTGTTGTCGCGGTAGTGATCGATGGTGTTGCGGGTCGTGCCGATGCCTGCGCCAACGAATGGCGTGATGTGCCACCATGTGCCGAGGTCGGCATAGGCGTTAAGCAGAAACAGCCACTCGGATTTGCTGGCGGTGTATTCGTTGGTATTGACTGTGCCGGCGTTCGAAAACGAGTCGAGGGCGTGGAAATTCGCCTTGCCGCGATATTCGCCGGTAAAGTCGGCGCGGAACCAATTGTTGAATTGATAGCCGAAGCCGAGTCCAAAAAACGGCGCGGCGTCGAAACCGCCGGAGTCAAGAAAACGGAAGTTTGTTGCGGTGTCGAACTGAATGTTGTGGATGCTCTTGACCTTCTGCTGGCTCATGCCGATGTCGCCGCGCAGATACCAGGTCTCGCAGCATTCCTGGACCGGCAAAGGCTGCTGAATGACGACGGGCGGCGGCGCGGGCATGTCCGCGGCGCTCGCAGCAGTCGCCGCGAACGATGCCAACATGGTTCCCGCCAATAGAGATCGCGTTACGCTTGTCATGGTTCGTCCCTGATCGGCGCGGCAAACAGGCCGCCTCACATGCAGGGACGGTCGCAGATAAGGGTTAAGCACCGCTTAACCATGAATTTTTACCACGAATTTTAACGGACGCCGGCGCGGCACGGCACGCGCCCAATAATCGTGAATCCGCGTGGCGATTCGGTTAATCCGTTAAGACATTGTTTAGAAATTTGGCGGACCGGCTGCGTATGCCGGCGGCAATGTCACGTCAAACGAAATGGAACAAAGATTGAGGCGATCAATCGCTTGCGTCTTTCGAACAGCCCGCACATGCGGCCCGGCGTAATGGCGCTTTACGCTTTAGGCCGCCGTTTGGGTCAAAACCTCAACGACGCCATCCACGACTTCCTCGACCAGGATAGGATCGTCGCCCTCGCCCATGACGCGGATGACCGGCTCGGTTCCGGAGGGACGAACGACCAGACGACCCTGGCCATTGAGGCGCACCTCCGCATCGCTGATCGCGGAACGCACTTTAGCGTCCTCCAGCGGCTTGCCCTTTTTGTAGCGGACGTTTTTCAGCACCTGCGCCAGCGGGTCGAAACGATGGCAGACCTCGGAAACCGGCCTGTCCAGCTTGTTGACCACGGCCAGGATCTGCAGAGCTGCGACGAGACCGTCTCCCGTCGTCGCATAGTCCGACAGCACGATATGGCCTGAGGGCTCGCCGCCGACGTTGTAGCCCTGTTCGCGCATCCGCTCGAGCACATAGCGGTCGCCAACCGGCGTTCGCACCAGCTCAAGGCCGATTGTGCGAAGATGGCGCTCAAGACCGAGGTTGGACATCACGGTGGCAACGACTCCGGGTTTGGCAAGCCGGCCATCCTCCTTCCAGCTTTCGGCAATCACCGCCAGGAGCTGGTCGCCGTCAACGACATGTCCGCGTTCATCGACCAGCACGACACGATCAGCATCGCCGTCGAGCGCGATGCCAAGATCGGCGCGCATCTCGCGCACTTTGCGGCAGAGCGCGGCGGGATCGGTGGAACCGCATTCCTTATTGATGTTGAAGCCGTCGGGTTCGACGCCAATGGCAATAACCTCGGCACCCAGCTCCCACAACGCGTCGGGAGCAACTTTGTAGGCCGCCCCGTTTGCACAATCGACGACAACCCGCAGCCCGTCGAGCGACTGGTTGCGCGGTAACGTGCGTTTGGCGAATTCAATATAGCGATCATGGACACCGTCGATGCGTTTAGCGCGGCCGAGATCGGGCGATTTCGCCAGCTTGCGCGCCATATCGGCGTCGATGAGCCGCTCGATCGCATGCTCGACGTCGTCGGACAGCTTGTAGCCGTCCGGCCCGAACAGCTTGATGCCGTTGTCATCGTACGGGTTGTGGGAGGCTGAGATCATCACGCCGAGGTCGGCGCGCATGGAGCGCGTGAGCATGGCAACCGCAGGCGTCGGCATCGGGCCGAGCTGTAATACGTCCATGCCGACCGAGGTGAAGCCCGCGATCAACGCGGTCTCGATCATGTAGCCGGACAACCGCGTGTCCTTGCCGATCACCACGCGATGGCGGTGCTCGCCGCGCTGAAAGGTCAATCCCGCCGCCTGGCCGACCTTGAGCGCGAGCTCCGGCGTGATCGTGCTATTCGCGCGGCCGCGAATGCCGTCGGTGCCAAAAAACTTGCGAACCACCGTGTTGCTCCCCCCGCCTGCGCCCACGGCGCGGCCTTATCGGCTATTGAGCGCGGATATTAGAAACATCATAGCGCAATTTGCTTCACATAATATGAGTGTTCGTTTCACCGGCCATGAAGACGCCGTTAAGCATAATAATGCCGCCGGCCACAAGGGCCGGCGGCATGTTGTTGCGGTTCCGGTTCCGTTACCGTTTCCGATCCCGCTTATGTCCTCGGTCTTCCACGCTTTGCGGGGGCTGGGTGACGTTGATCGGGTCGGAGGCAGGAAAAGTATCCTCCAGCCCCTCCTCCAACGCTCTTTCCAGGCGTTGGCGCTCCTTGGCCTCGCGATCCAGCAGCTCCGGATCATCGGCAACTGGACGCCGAGGTCGATCGTGATATGCGTCCATTCGGTTTCTCCTATTCGAATATCCCTACGAATCTGGGCACGGGTGATCCAGTTAACAACGCCCGGACCGGCCTGCTCGTTCCGAGCCCCAAGGTTCTGAAAAGCCGCAATCTATGCTAGAGCGCGGGGTGTCCCGTGCTTTGCCGAGTTTTCCTCAATGAAACGCATGACCTGCATCGCCGACCTGCGGGAGGCCGCGCGCAAGCGCGTGCCGCGCGCCTTCTTCGACTATGCCGACCATGGCTCCTACGCGATGGAGACGCTGCGCGCCAATCGCGACGATCTGGAAAAGGTCAAGCTGCGGCAGCGAGTGATGATCGACGTCGATAAACGCGACCTGTCGAGCACCATCATCGGGCAGAAGGTTGCGCTGCCGATCTCACTTGCCCCCATCGGGCTTTGCGGCATGCAGCGGGGAAACGGCGAAATTCTCGCCGCGCGCGCGGCGAACGAGGCGGGAATTCCATTCACGCTGTCGACGATGTCGATCTGCTCGATTGAGGACGTGGCGGAAGCAACCGGCAAACCTTTTTGGTTCCAGCTCTACGTCATTCGCGACCGCGGTTTCATCAAGGACCTGATCGCGCGCGCGCAAGCGGCGAAATGCTCGGCGCTGGTGCTCACCGTCGATCTGCAAATCCTCGGCCAGCGCCACTGCGACATCAAGAATGGCATGACCGTGCCGCTGGAGATCAGGCTTGCGAACATCATCGACGTCGCGATGAAGCCGGGCTGGGCACTGAGTATCGCGCGCGGAAAGCGCAAGACCTTCGGCAATCTCGCCGGCCACGTGAAGGGCATGGACAACGTCACCTCGCTCGCGCAATGGACCAACAGCCAGTTCGATCCGACGTTGAACTGGAAAGACATTGATTGGATCCGCAGCCTCTGGCCCGGCAAACTCATCCTCAAGGGCATTCTTGATTTCGAGGATGCCAAAGAAACGCTGGAAAAAGTCAGAGACAGGTTTCCGATTGTGATCACTCGCGATCTGTCTAAGGGAAAACGCTGGCTGAGGGAGCGAGCCCGGGGGTTCGAGCGTTATGGT
>JACQTM010000307.1 GCA_016210825.1 Hyphomicrobiales bacterium | reverse complement strand
TGCGACCGGACGGCTGGCGAATTGCTCGGGCAGCATCCATCCGAGCAGCGCATGGGCACAGAGCGCAAGTACGATCAGGACCAGCGCGAGGCCGGCGACACGCCGGCTCGCCTCGAAGACGAGGAGGACGATGACGGTCGCGATCATCACGCCGCCGAGCGGCCGTGCGACCAGTTCCCGAACCAGTTCCGGATAGCGGATGGCGACATAGAAACAGGTCGCGATGCTGAGGCCCGCAAGGACGATGTCGATTGGACCTGCAACGTCCTTTTGGCCAAAAAGGGCCTTGGCGACAACCGCTTCCTCGCCGGTTTCCCCCATGCGCAGCGGGAACATGAGGAAGGTCAGCGCCAGCGACATTCCGAGCACGGTGACAAGCAATTGCTCGGTGAAAAGTCCAATCTGCAAACGGCCGGGAATGTCGAGAATCCAGATCACCACTGTCAACACGATGCCCGCCCGCAAGGCGACCATCAGGTGATTGAGCAATGCGACCGGCATCATTTTAAGGCTTTCGAGTGACGCCTAATGCATTTGTGCAAAGCGCGCCGATCCCTAGGGCTAACATCGGCTGGCCGCACCGCAGAGCGTGTGGCGCAGTCATCACTGCGATCGCCGCGACTGTCGGCTTAAACAGCCAACGAAGACATCACTTCACTTCCTTGATGCCTTTTTCTCGATAATAAGCAATCGCCCCATCGTGGAAGGGCACCTCGATATTCGTGTACAGGCGATCGGGATTGAGTTGCTTGAACAACGGTTGGCCTTGTCCGAGCGACTCCTTGTTTTCGGCAATGATGGCCGTGATCGCCTTGGCGCGGTCCGCGGACAGGTTGGCGCTCGCGAAAATCGTGTAGTCGTATTGCATAATCTCAATCGGCTCCTTCACGCCCGCGAAATTAGGCGCCGGATTGACCTTGGCGATATAGGCGGTGCGGAATTCCTTCTTCAACGCGGCCAATGCGGCAGGCGTGTTCGTGAGCGAGATGTAGCGAATGCCGCTGACCGCGGCGTCGGCTTCGGACACTTTCGCAGCGCCCACGGCAAAAGTCGTGATGTCGACGCGGCCGCCGATGAACTCGTCGACCCCGCGCACAATGTTGGGCACAAGCACCGGCTTGAGGTCCTTGATCGTCAGGCCCTCGGTTGCGAGCATCGCATCGATTGTTTTCTTGATGATCTCCTGGCTGGTGAAGCCATAGGCGATGGTCTTGCCTTTCATGTCCTTGATTGACTTGATGCTGGAATCCGCGCGCACGAACAAGCCGACCCGGATCGGGAAGACGACACCAATGGTGCGAAGCTTCGGGTTTGCGCTGCCCTTAAAGGTATCGACGCCGTGGAAGGCATCATAGAGCTCGAGCGTATTAGCGAAGCCGACGTCGATCTCGCCCGAATTGACGAGCGGGATCATCGTTCCGGTGCCGCTATTGGGCTGCACGCGGGATTGCATGCCTTTTTCGCCAAGCGTCTTTGCGACGGCGGCGCCGATTGCATAGGTCAGCGTGCCTTGCGGGCTCGTGCCTAGACCGAGCGGCTGCGCCGATGCTCCCGAAGCAAGGGCGAGGCAGGTGCCAAACGTAATGCCGATGAAAAGCTTGCGCACGTGTTCCTCCCGTAATCGTCTGGCTTTTTTCGTCCAGTTCAGGAGAGTCTTAGCGGAGGCCCGCACCCCTTACAACCGACCGCCAATCCCGCTTATTCCGCGGCGATGGAGAGGGTCTTACGCTGCGCGATCTCATCGAGACAGTGGGCAAGCTTCTCGCCCTCGGGGTCAAGCAACGCGGCGGTGCGCGCGCTCGCGATGGCGTCGATACCGCGTGGAACGGGCATTTGCCCGGCGAGCACCGGCCGGATCACGCGGCTTTCGATCATGCCAAAATTCGCAGCGCCGCGTTTGAGCGTGTCGCCATAGCCTTTGACCAGCCGCGCGCATTCGGCGATCTCGATGGCGATATCGGGCGAGAGTTTCGCCGCGGCGAGGATGTGGACAAGCCATTGCTCGATAGCTTTCTGCTCCTCGTGGAATCGGTGCCCGAACGGCCGCCACGGGCGCAGAGCCGCAAGGAGGCGGAACCGCAGATACCCGCCGATCGAGGTCGTCTTCACCTCCATGCCCCAATGGACGCGGTCGAGCCATCCGTGCTTCGCCGCCGTCCGCAGGATCGGCCGCGCTAGCCACGACGGCAGGATTTGACACATCTCCTCGATGCCGGGTTTGAGGAACTCGATCACGGCGAACGGTTCATTCGGCGCAATCGCGAGCTCGGCGGTGATGCGCCGCATGCGCGCCGGGTCGATCTTGGCCTGCGCAACGCGGATCACGTCCTCGAACGACATGCGCACGGCGAGATGGCGCGCCACCTCGCGCAGCAGACGGCCGCCGCTGGCCGCGCGTGCATCGGCGTCGCGTACCGGCGAAAGGCGTTCCAGGTAACGCCGCGCATAGCCGAGACTTTGATAGGCGGCGAGCCGGCGCACCCCTTCGATCATCACATCTTGCGCCGCGGCGGGATTCTTCGCCGCTATCTCCTGCTCGATCGAAACGAGCGCCGGCGCACCGATGCTTGGCCGTTTCTGCATCCCGTCCGC
>JACQTM010000313.1 GCA_016210825.1 Hyphomicrobiales bacterium | reverse complement strand
CTTTCAGCCTTCAACAAATTGTGGGCGCGGCGCGTGCTCACCCAGGGCGCGATCGTGCTCTTGATCACCGATGGCCTCGAGCGCGACGCGAGCGACCGCCTCGGCTTCGAGATCGACCGGCTGCACCGTTCGTGCCGGCGCCTGATCTGGCTCAATCCGCTGCTGCGTTTTGCCGGCTTTCAGGCAAGAGCGAGCGGCATCAAGGTCATGCTG
Organism: Hyphomicrobiales bacterium; assembly: GCA_016210825.1. GTDB lineage: Bacteria > Pseudomonadota > Alphaproteobacteria > Rhizobiales > Xanthobacteraceae > JACQTM01. Next base: position 14,301 of record JACQTM010000313.1, on the reverse strand, counting down.
CCGCATGTTGACGAATTGCGTCCGATCCACAATCTGGAGTCGATGACGGCGTTATGCCGAGCCTTGTCCGCTGGTAGCGGGCGCGATGCCGGTGCCAAGGCATTGTTGAAGAATGTTGCGTGAATTCTCAGCGTCTTAATGTATTGGGTGAGCGCGTCCCTAAGGGAAAGGTTGAGATCATGGACTCAGATACACTTGGACGCGACGAAGATATCCTCAAAGCTGCCGAGGACTGGCGCAAAGCCGGCCGTAAAGTTGCGCTTGCGACTGTGGTCGAGACCTGGGGTTCGGCGCCACGTCCGGTAGGCGCAAACCTAGTCATCGACGAGGACGGTAATTTTCTTGGTTCCGTCTCCGGCGGCTGCGTCGAGGGCGACGTCATCACAGAAGCGCTCGATGTCATCGAGCACGGCACGCCGAAGACTCTGGAGTTCGGCGTTGCTGATGAGACCGCGTGGCGCGCCGGGCTCTCCTGCGGCGGCACCATCCGGGTATTCGTGGAGAAGGTGGAGTAAATCTGGTGGTGAAGCAACTTGGCAGCTTCACCTCCCCCCTTGCGGGGGAGGTCGGCCGGCGAAGCCGGCCGGGAGGGGGGTAACGGCGAGCGAACCCCCACCGTATTATTTCCATTAGTGCGAGATCACGTGCTCGTTTGCTTCGACGCGATATGACGGGAGCCGAGATGCGAATCTGGAGGTACTTAAGGTCTCATCGATATAACCGGTATTCATTTCGACGACAGATGCCAATCGGTCCCTATGTTGTAGATTTTATATGCCTTGCTGCTCGGCTAATTATCGAAATCGATGGCGGTCAGCATACGTCAATCACAGCGGGTCGAGATCGAACTCGTGACGCTTGGTTGCATTCACATCGCTTCCGGATATTGCGTTTCTGGAACAATGACGTTCTCGCGAACATGGATGGTGTTCTTGAGACTATCGCCGGTACTCTCGCACAATCGCTACCCCCCTCCCTAACTCTCCCCCGCAAGGGGGGAGGGGACAGGTTGCGTTATGGCGAGAAAACAATATGAAGCTGGATATCCTCTCCACATTGAATGCCGAACGCGCCGCGCGACGGGCGGCGATCGTTGTCACCGACACGCAAAGCGGCAAACAACGGCTAGTGAAAGTGGCCGACGTCGCGCGTGATCCGCTGAAAGACGTACTCGATAAGCACTTGCGCAGCGGCAAGAGCGGCATGGAGGAAACGCCGGAAGGCAAAATTTTTCTCACCGCGCATGTACCACCGCCGCGGCTCGTCATTACCGGTGCCGTGCATGTGAGCCAGGCCCTTGCGCCATTGGCGAAGCTTGTCGGTTACGATGTTGTTATCGTCGATCCGCGCACGGCGTTTGCGACAAAGAATAGATTTCCAGATATCAAAATCATCGCTGAGTGGCCGGATACGGCGCTGCCGCCGCTCCATATCGATCGCTACAGCGCCTTCGTCGCGCTCACGCACGATCCGAAGATCGACGATCCCGCGCTAACCCATGCGCTTGCGAGTGAATGTTTTTATATCGGCGCACTCGGCTCAAAAAAGACGCACGCGCGCCGCGTCGAGCGCCTTAAGGCGCAAGGTGTGACCGACGAGGCACTGTCGCGGGTCCACGCGCCGATTGGATTGCCGATCGGCGCGGTATCGCCCGCCGAGATCGCAGTCGCGATCATGGGCGAGATTACGTTAGCCTTGCATCAATCGCCGGAGGCGCGGGCATGAAGTTCGGCCCGGTTACGCCCGCCGAGGCGCTCGGCGCGACGTCCGTCCACACCATTCGCAAGGGCTCGCTTGTGCTCAAAAAAGGCACGGCCATCGGCGCCCACGAAGTCGAAGCGCTCAAGGCCGCTGGTGTCACCGAGGTCGTCGTGGCGCGGCTCGAGCCGGGCGACGTATCCGAAGACAAAGCCGCGGCCGAGATCGCGACGGCGGTTGCGGGGGAGGGGGTGAGCATCGATCGCGCTTTCACCGGCCGCGCTAATCTGTTTGCGCAAAATGCTGGCGTACTCGTGGTCGAGCGCGCGGCTATCGACCGACTCAACCGGATCGACGAGGCGATCACAGTCGCAACCCTGCCGGCATTCAAACCAGTGGTCGCGGGCGAAATGATCGCGACGGTGAAGATTATCCCCTTCGCAGTGCCTGGCACTTCATGCGCGCGCGCGGTGGCGCTCGCCAACGATGCTGAGCCACTGGTGCATGTCGCGCCGTATCGCATCCGCAAGGTGGGCGTCGTTTCCACGCTCTTGCCCGGGCTTGCCGATAAGGTGGTTGAAAAGACGGTCAAGATCACCGCCGATCGCCTTGCACCTGCGAACGCGTCGATTGTCGCAGAAAAGCGCGTCGCGCACGATCACGCGGCGGTGGCCGGGGCAATCGAAGAAGTCCTCGCCGCTGGCGCTGAATTGGCCATTGTTTTTGGTGCTTCCGCCATCGCCGACCGCCGTGACGTGATCCCGGCGGCGATCGAGGCGGTGGGTGGCAAAATCGAGCATTTCGGCATGCCGGTCGATCCCGGTAATCTCATACTCATCGGTTCGGCCAAGGGCCGTCCCGTGCTCGGCGCGCCGGGCTGCGCGCGCTCGCCGAAGGAAAACGGTTTCGACTGGATCTTGATGCGATTGCTCGCTGGTTTGCCGGTGTCGCGCGACGATATTACCGGCATGGGCGTTGGCGGTTTGTTGATGGAGATTGTTACCCGCCCGCAGCCGCGCGCGGAACCGGTTGCCATCGAGGGCCGGCGCGTCGCCGCAATCGTGCTCGCCGCCGGGCGTTCCACCCGTATGGGCGGTCCCAACAAGCTCTTGGCCGAGATCAAGGGCCGGCCGCTGGTACGCATCTGCGTGGACGAAGTGCTGGCCTCGCGCGCGCGCCCGGTCGTCGTCGTCACCGGGCACCAGCGCGAGCGCGTCGAAGCAGCGCTCGCCGGCCTTGATGTGAAACGCGTGCACAATGCAAATTTTGCCGATGGACTGTCGACATCGCTTAAAGCAGGGCTTGCCGCGTTGCCCGATGACGCGGACGCTGCAGTGATCTGTCTCGCCGACATGCCGCAGGTCGATGCGGCGCTTATTGACCGGCTGGTCGCGGCATACGACCCGGAAAAAGGTGCGCTTGTTGTCGTGCCGACCATCGGCGGCAAGCGCGGCAATCCAGTGCTGTGGTCGCGCCGGTTTTTCTCCGATCTCGCCAAGCTCGAGGGCGATGTCGGCGCCCGCCATCTGATCGGCCGGTACGGCGAAGCGGTGGTGGAAGTGCCGGTAATCGGACGCGCCGCGCTCGCGGATGTGGACACCGCTGCCGAGCTTTCCGCGGTGAAGGCGGAGATCGAAGGCGCCTGAGGCGCGGGACTGACGACACGGTACCATTTGCACCGAAGTTCGCCGTAACGCTTTGAAGATGTTAAAGAAAATAGCCAAGCGTTGATATTTGCCCGTTCGCTTGCAAGTTACGCGCGCATTGCATATTTTATGACTGACCAGTCAGTCATAAGCGTACTATGTCCAACCCGCGCCGCAAAACCAAAATGCATGCCGCCGCCAGACCACACCGCCGGCCGGGCGGAGCACCCGGCGTTGCACCACGGCCTCACGCGCGGGAAGGGCGCGGCGTCACCAAGCGCGAAGCCATTCTCGCGGCGGCGCTTGAGGAATTTTCCGCCGCCGGTTTCGCCGCAGCGCGGCTCGACGACGTCGCTCGCAGAGCCGGCGTCGCCAAGGGTACGATCTATCTCTATTTCCGCGACAAGGAAGCGTTGTTCCAGGAGCTTGTCCGCTCGATAATCAGCCCGCTCGTAAGCGCCATCGAATCCGCACCGATGGCGGAACTGCCGTTTCCCGTACTCGCCGAACGGATCATCGATCTTTTCGTGCGCGAGGTTTATGGCACCCGCCGCCGCGACATCATTCGTCTTATGATCGCGGAAGGCCCGCGCTTTCCCAAGCTCGCGGAATTCTATTATCGCGAAGTGGTCGAGCGGATCATTGTGGCATTGCGCGCATTGCTCACCCGTGCGGTCGAGCGCGGAGAAGTGCATCATGCGGCACTCGCGCGATTTCCCCAGCTTCTGATGGCGCCCGGTCTCGTCGCCATCGTCTGGAGCGGCCTGTTCGAGCGTTTCGCGCCGCTCGATGTCGAGGCACTGATGCGTGCGCATCTCGAAATCCTCCTGGATCAGAGGAGTGCGTCATGACTTGGCCGCGCGCCATTGGCTTTGTTCTGATTGCGGCGATGGCCGCACTCGGCGCCTGCGGGAAAAACGGCAACGGCGATTTTCAGGGCTGGGTCGAGGCCGATATGATTTTCATAAGCGCCGACGAACAAGGCCGCGTGGAAACTCAGATGTCCCGCGAGGGCGACAAAGTCGCGAAGGATAGCCTGTTGTTCACGCTCGATTCCGATCTGCAGCGCGCCGACGTCATGCAGAACGAAGCGACACTCGCCAACGCGCAACAGGCGTTGGATCGCGCGCGCGAGTTGCTCAAGAACAAGGTCGGAACGCAGAAATCCTTCGATGATGCGGAGGCCCTTGTGCGCACGGCACAGGCCCGGCTTAACTCGTCGCAAACCCGGCTGATCCGCCGCCGCGTTGTGAGCCCCGTCGACGGCGTGGTGCAGCAGGTCTATTACCGGCCGGGCGAGACTGTGTCCGTTGGCCGTCCCGTCGTTGCGCTGCTACCGCCCGGCAATATCAAAGTTCGTTTCTTCGTGCCGGAAGCGATGTTGCCGAAGATTGCGATCGGCGACACGGTGCATGTGACCTGCGACGGTTGTGCATCGGATCTCGTGGCAAAAATCTCCTTCATTTCGCGTACCAACGAGTTTACCCCGCCGGTGATCTACAGCCTTGAGGAGCGCTCGAAGCTCGTCTTCATGGTCGAGGCGCGCCCGGATAAACCGGAAACTTTTCGCGTTGGTCAACCGGTCAGTGTCGAGCTTGCGCCGCGGGAGACATCGCGGTGAACGCGGTCGCCGATATCGCGATCGACGTTCACGGCCTGACCAAGCGCTTCAACGGCCTCGTCGCGGTGCATGACCTGTCGATGCAGGTACGCCGCGGCCTGATTTACGGTTTTCTTGGGCCCAATGGCTCCGGCAAGACGACGACCATCCGCATGCTCTGCGGGCTGCTCACGCCGGACGAAGGCGAGGGGACGTGTCTCGGCTACGATATCCGCACCGAAACCGACAAGATCAAGAGCCAAGTCGGCTATATGACACAGCGTTTCAGCCTCTATGACGATCTGTCGGTTGTTGAGAATTTGGAGTTCGTCGCGCGGCTCTATGGCATGCCCGATCCGCGCGGTGCCGCGCAGGCGATGATCGAGCGCCTCGGTCTGCAGCAGCGCGGGACTCAGCTCGCCGGCACGCTGTCCGGCGGCTGGAAGCAACGCCTCGCGCTCGGCGCATGCACCTTGCCCAATCCACAGCTGCTCTTGCTCGATGAACCGACAGCCGGCGTCGATCCGCGCGCGCGGCGCGAATTCTGGAATGAGATTCACGCGCTCGCCGGCGAGGGGCTTACCGTGCTGGTTTCAACCCATTACATGGACGAAGCCGAGCGCTGTCACGAGATCGCCTATATCGCAACCGGCGAATTGCTGACCCACGGCACCGTGCACGACGTCATCGCGGACTCGCGTCTCGTTACCTACAATGTGACCGGCGATGGTCTAGCCAAGCTCGCCGGCGAACTTGCCGCACGCAAGGGCGTCGATATGGTGGCGCCGTTCGGCGCCAGCCTGCACGTCTCCGGCCGCGATGCGGCCGCGCTCGAAGCGGCGATCGCACCTTATCGAAAGAGCAAATCGCTGCGCTGGGAGCACTCAGAGCCCTCGCTTGAAGACGTGTTCATCGAATTGATGGGCCGCGACAGGAGCGGGAAACCGGATCGCACGAAGACCAAGACCCAATGAGCACGCTGACGGACTTATATACGCATGGCTTCTGGCGACGCGTCGGCGCCATGATCCGCAAAGAGTTCATCCAGCTTCGCCGCGACCGGATAACGTTCGCGACCATGATCACGATCCCGTTGATCCAGCTCGTGCTGTTTGGCTACGCCATCAACACCACGCCGCGCGACTTGCCGACCGCAGTCTTGTTGCAGGAATCGAGCGACGTCGGCCGCTCGATCCTTAAAAGCCTGGAGAACACCCGCTATTTCAAGGTGACGCACCAGGTACGCGACTCCGAAACTTTCGACCGGTTGCTTGCATCGGGGAGCGTGCTGTTCGGCATCGAAATCCCGACGGGCTTTGAGCGGGCATTGCGGCGCGGCGACCGTCCGGCCTTGCTGGTTGCCGCCGACGCCACCGATCCCGTTGCCGCGGGATCTGCACTTGGCGCGCTCGGTCAGCTCGTGCAGACAGCGCTGCAGAACGATCATGCCATTCCGGCCACCACAGCCAGCGCTTTCGAAATCCGACAACACGCGCGTTACAATCCGGCCGGCCGCACGCAGCTCAACATCGTGCCGGGACTGCTCGGCACCATCCTGACGCTCACCATGCTGATCTTCACCGCGCTCTCTGTTACGCGCGAGACCGAACGCGGCACGATGGAAAGCCTGCTATCGATGCCGATCACGCCGCTCGAGATTATGCTCGGCAAGATTGCGCCCTATGTACTCGTCGGCTTCATGCAGGCGGCGTTGATTCTCGTGGCCGGCGTCGTGCTGTTCGACGTGCCGATCGTCGGCAACCTGTTCTTGCTGGCCACGCTGACGACGCTGTTCGTCGCCACCAACCTGTCGTTCGGCTACACCTTCTCGACACTAGCGCAGAATCAGCTGCAGGCAATTCAGATGTCGATGATGTTTTTCCTGCCGAATCTGCTGCTCTCCGGTTTCATGTTTCCATTTGCCGGCATGCCGGTTTGGGCGCAATGGGTCGGCGAATCCCTGCCGCTGACGCATTACCTGCGCATCGTGCGCGCCATCATGCTTAAGGGCTCGACCTTGATGGACTTGCACTACGACGCGCTCGTGCTCGCGGGGCTGATGCTCGTCGCCATGAGTATCGCGGTCACGCGCTTCCGCCGCACGCTGGATTGATCGGTGCTTTCAAATTGCGTAAACGCATATGAACCCCGAAGCGGGTCAGTGCGTTATCCGGGTAGAACCACGAACCGAACATGGAGATGACCGATGACGACAGTCAGCGAAGTCATGACCCGTGATGTTCAGATCGCAAGTCCAAATCAGACGATTCGTCAGGCAGCGCGCCTGATGTCCGAATTGGACGCGGGCGTTCTTCCCGTTGGTGACGATGACCGGCTGGTCGGCATGATTACCGATCGCGACATCACGGTGCGCGGGGTGGCCAAGGGATTAAAGCCCGAAGCTAAGGTAAGCAAAGTAATGAGCAAGGAAGTTAAATTCTGCTTCGATGATGAAGACATCGAGCATGTGGTCCGCAATATGGGTGAGATCAAGGTCCGCCGTTTGCCGGTGGTAAACCGCGACAAGCGCCTCGTTGGAATTATTTCGCTCGGCGACATCGCAGTAATCGATGGTCCTGAGAGCGCGGGTATTGCCATCGCCGCGATTTCGGAACCCGGCGGCGAGCATTCTCACACGGGTGAACAAAAGACTTGAGGCTACGGCATGATGAAATCATTGACACGCGAGGAGATCGTCTCGGCGCTCGGCCCGGTTGACGATTGCATTATCGCCGAGATCATCGCCATGGACCTTACCCCGGACGAGCTCGCCGAGGCGCAGGCCTGGGTCACAAACGACGAAGCAATGATGAATAGCGGCCGGCCGCTCGCCACCGGCCGCGTGGGCCATGTCGTTGAGTTGCTTGCTTTGTCCGACGAGGATCAAGAAGCCGAATTCCAAAGTGGCCTGTCGTAACGATGCCGTGCAGAGGTCGTCGTTGACGAAGTTCGCCGCGCATTACAACTTTAGCGCCTTACGTTCACGCCGATCCGGCCGTAGGCGCCGCGGCTGTGATCGGAATCATGCGCAATGCCAACTGCCGCCGACCATTCCGCGCCGAGCGCATTCAAACCCGTAAAATGCGCGCCAAAGCGAAGCTGGCTGTAATCGTCGGTTTGGTAGCGTTGGATTTCCGGCCCCACATAGATGCGCTCGAACACGCGCCCGCCAAAGGCGAGGCGAGCGTTTAAGCGCGGACCGACGGAAGTGACTGATGCATCGGCTGCGATCATAAAATCCGAGACCGGCTGGTACCAAAGCTCCAGAGTGCCGATTACTCCTAAATCGCCGCCGCGCAGCTTGGTGCCAGGATCGTTGGGTGACTGGCCGTGGTTCTCGATGCCGAGGCCGACAAATGCGGTCAGCGTCAAGGCATCACGCACAAAGCGCCATCCCGCTAGTAATTGACCTGAAATCTCGCGACCCCTGATCTCCGTGTCGCCAAGCGCGCCGGATTGGTAGTGATAGATGCCGCCGCCGGCCATTGCCTTGACGACAAATCCCTCGCGCTCAAGCCTGTTGACAGCCCACAACATGCCGCCGTGCAAGAACGCACCGCCGCGCCACAAATCCGTGCCGGTGAAAAAAAGAAAATGTTCCTGGTTGCGACGGTTCAAAACGTCATTAGCCGCGGCCGGAACGACGCAATCCACCACCAGTGCCGCCATGACAATGGCGGCAACAAACCCAACGCGTCGCATGACATCCGGCCCCGAGCGGATGGGTTGGCGGATAAGCCGCCACAGCCCCAACGTGTATATTAACGGAAACACATCTCTAGAGGCAACCGGGAATCGCAGACGACGTCAGCATGGACGACATGGATGGTCGGCCAGCAATCGCGTATATGGGTGATCCGCGCCGGTTCATCGAAAGAATTTTATGACCAATCGACAAAACTCTGCTGCAGCAACCGCCGATACGGCGAAACGCCGCTCCATTGCCTTCCTCAACTGGGCGCACGCCGTCGATCATTTTGTGCTGCTGATCTTTCCGACGGTGGTCATCGGTCTCGAAGTGGTCTATGGCCGCCCTTATTCCGAATTGATTGCGCTCTCGACGGCGGCGTTCGTCGCTTTCGGCGTGTTCTCGCTGCCGGCGGGCTGGCTCGCCGACCGCTGGAGCCGGCGCAACATGATGGCGTTGTTCTATGTTGGCTGCGGGCTCTCGCTTGCCGCCGCCGCGGCAGCGCCTGATTTGACGATTTTGGCGGTGGCCCTGTTCGCGCTCGGCGTATTCGCGGCGATCTATCATCCGGTCGGCATGGCGATGCTGATCGAAGCGTCGAACGCGCGCGGCCGTATCCTCGCGTTCAACGGCGTATGCGGCAATCTCGGCGCGGCCTTGGCAGCGGGCATCACGGCGGCGCTCGCGTCTTGGATTGGCTGGCGCGGCGCATTTCTTCTTCCTGCGGGTCTCTGTGTTGCAACCGGCATCGCATATCTCGCGCTCGTGCCCGATGACCGCCATCACACCGGCTCGCGCAAGACAGTTGCCGATATCGTGCTATCGCGCCGCGTCGCCGTTGCCGTCCTTGCCATTTACGCGGTGATCTCGCTGGCCGCGGGCCTGACCTTCAACACCGTGTCGATCGCACTGCCGAAGATCGTGGACGAGCGGCTCGGCGGCGATGTGCCGTTGATTGCGATCGGCGGGCTCGCCACCGCGGTGTTCCTGTGTGGCGCCGTCGCGCAGGTCGTGATGGGGCGCCTGGTCGAGCGTTACCCGCCGAATATGCTGTTCGTCGGCATCGTCGCCATGCAATTGGCCGGAATCGTCTGGGCGGCGAACACGAGCGGAATGATGCTGATCGCGGCGCTGGCAGTGACGATGGCCGCGATCTACGGTCAGGTTACGGTCGGTGACATCGTCATTGCCCGCTACACCGCCGACGCCTGGCGCGGGCGAATCTACGCGGTACGATATTTCCTTACCTTCGTGTCGGCCGGCGCGGCGGTTTCGATCATCGCCTTCCTGCATGGGCGCGGCGGCTTCGATTCCGTGCTGGCGGCGGTCGCCTTCGTTGCCGCGATTTTTCTCGCGGCAACGATCACCTTCGTGATACTTGTTTCCGGCGTGCGCGCCGGACGCCCGGCGGCCCAGCCCGCGGAATAATTCTCAGGATAATGGCGGAAAAAGATTCTTGACTGTGATGCCCGTGCGCTCGGCCATGACTTCGGCGATGCGGCTGCGATGGCATTGCGCCGGATCGCGCTCATAGCAAAGCAGACAAACACGCTGAGTGGAGCCGAGGATCGCCGCGAGCTCGTCGAGAGCTTCGCGCACGTCGGAGGACCGTAAATGCTTGCCGTAAATGCGCCAGAGCGTTTTGGTGTTGCCCGCGCGCGCGGCTGCGCGTCCTTCCGCCGGTGTGCCAAGCCTCTGTAAATGCAGGTAGGCGATGCCCGCATCGTCGAGATGGGCTGAGAGCTGGCGCTTAGAAAAACCAGGTTTGCGCGAGGCCGCTACCGCGCGCACGTCGACGAGCAGCTTCACCTTGGCGCGTTTGAGTTCGCCAATTGCGGCATCGGCTGTGGCCTTTTCATAGCCGATGGTGAAAAGCATCCCGCTCATGGTCCCAGCCGCTCGATCAGCGCCATCGCGGCGGCGGGCGCGCGCACCTTGGCCTCGTGGATAAAATAAATGAACACGTCGCGCGCCTGCTTCGCCGGTTTTACGGCGCTGTCGACGCGCGGCAAATCATTCGGCTCGCTGCCGCGCGCCCAAAGCCGAGCGCGCTCAGCCCAGGCATCGAGCGCCTTGGGGGCGTACCCGTTTTTTAGTCTTTCCTCTCCCTTTTGCAGTCGCACATAGACGAAGTCGCCGGTCATGTCGGCGATAGCGGGGTAGGTTGCATGTTCGGCGAAAACGAAGGGCATATTGAACTTGCGCAAGAGGTGCGTGAAATTGGGTGTGCAAAAGCTGTCGTGCCGGACTTCGACGACGTGGCGCAGCGTCCGGCCGTCCTGCTTTTGCGGAAGCAGTTGCAGAAATGCACCGAAATCCTTTTCGTCGAATTTTTTTGTCGGCGCGAATTGCCACAGCAGAGGGCCGAGCCGGTCGCCCAGCTCGGTGATGCCGGATTCAAGGAAGCGTTTGATGGAATCGCTGGCTTCTGCGAGTACCCGCCGGTTGGTGGCAAAGCGCGGACCTTTCAGCGAAAAGACAAATCCATCGGGCACTTCGCTTGCCCATTTGCGAAATGAGGCGGGCTTTTGTGAGCCGTAAAATGTCGAGTTGATCTCGATCGAAGTTAAATGTTCACCGGCATAGCGAAGCTCTTGCGCGTGCGGCAGGCCTTTCGGATAGAACACGCCGCGCCAGGGCGCGAAATTCCAGCCGCCGATGCCGGCGTAGATTCGTCCACTCATTTCCGTCCTCGTCCGCGTTAAGAACCTGAAGCTTGCCTGGATCAATCATAACAATGCTAACGGGCCGGAGGGTTCCACCCAACCCGGGTAGAAACAGGCGCGCTCGGCAATTATCAACCAGTTGACTTAATATCAATCATATGGTTGATTATTTGAATGTCGACCGCTTCGCTCCGCGTCATCGAACAGGGACGCGCTGCGCCACCGGGCAAGGAAATCCTGCTCGATGCCGTATTCGCCGCGTTGGCCGACCCCGTGCGCCGTTCGATCCTGAACCAGCTCGACGGCAAAACGCCGCTGGTTTCCGAAATCGCGCGGTCATTCGACATCTCGCTGCAAGCGGTCTCCAAGCACATCCAGGTGCTGGTTCGCGCGGGGCTGGTCCATCAGGAGCGAACCGGCCGCATCAGCCGTTGTAGCCTTGTCGCCGGACCGATCTACGAGGCGTCGGTCTGGCTCAATCGCTACAGCAAATATTGGCAGGAGCAGTTCGATCTGCTGGCGGCGAGCCTGCATGACATCGAATCGCACAAGCCGCGTCGCGCGCTCAGGTCGGGAAAGGTGCGCAAGCCGCGGCGCCACGCGAAATAGTGAGTAGCGTCAATCAAGGAGGTTTGAGTGATGAATGGACATAAGGTTGTCTCGCATGAGGCCTGGATCGAAGCGCGCAAGCAGCTGCTTGCCAGGGAAAAGGAATTCACACGGCTGCGCGATCAACTCAGTCGGCAACGCCGCGACCTCCCTTGGGAGCGCATCGAGAAGAATTATGTTTTCGATGGCCCGAACGGCAAGGAAACGCTGGCGCAATTATTCGACGGGCGAAGCCAGCTTGTCGTTTATCATTACATGTTCGATCCGAACTGGGACGAACCGTGCAAAAGCTGCTCCTTCTGGGCCGACAATTTTGAGCGCAGCGTCGTGCACCTGCAACAGCGCGACGTAACCTTGATCGCCGTTTCGCGAGCGCCGCTTGCAAAACTCGAAGCGTTCAAGCGGCGCATGGGCTGGACATTCAAATGGGTGTCATCGGGCAGCACCGACTTCAATTTCGACTATCACGTATCGTTCAATCCGGACGATGCCGCGCGAGCGAGCGCAACATACAATTACGTGGGAAAGACCTCGGCGATGGCGGAGCTACCCGGGATCAGCGTGTTCTACAAGGACGCAAAAGGGAACTTGTTCCATACCTATTCCTGCTACGCGCGCGGACTCGATATGATGAACGCGACCTATCAGTATCTCGATCTGGTGCCGAAAGGACGCGACGAAGCCGATCAGAAGCCACACGCGATGGCTTGGGTACGCTATCGCGACAGCTACGGGCGCTGAGATTACGAGATACGGAGCATCAGCGATGAACTACAAGGACACCTCAAAACGGCTCGCCGAGTATCGCGGCCAGATTGCCGCCCTGCGCAAGAAGATGCGCGAGGTCCAGGCCGAGACCGAACCTCAGGAGGTCAAGGATTACGAATTTTCCGGTTCAGCCGGGAAGATTCGGCTTTCGGACTTGTTCGGCACGCACGACACGCTGTTGATCATTCACAACATGGGAACCGGCTGTCCTTATTGCACGCTATGGGCGGATGGCTTCAACGGCGTGGTCGATCATCTGCAAAACCGCGCGGCGTTCGTCGTCGCCTCGCCGGATACGCCGGAGCAGCAGCGGAAATTCGCCGCAAGCCGTGGCTGGAAGTTCCCGATGGTGTCGCATCATGGCACGAGCTTCGCAGACGACATGGGCTATAGCCGTGATGGACACGCGATGCCCGGCGTCTCCGTGTTCAAACGCAAGGGCGGCAAGATCGCGCGCGTTTCCGACACGTCGTTCTCACCGGGCGACGATTTCTGCACGGTCTGGCATTTGTTCGATTTGATTCCGGAAGGCGCGGCCGGCTGGCAACCGAAATACAAATACGTCGGGTGAGGGGTCGATAGAAACGCGAGCAAATAGGCCCGGGATCTTTCCCGGGCCTGCTTGTTTTTCGTTGTCATTGCCGGACTTAATCCGGCAATCCATCTTGCGAAGAGCGATGGACCCACGGGTCAAGCCCGGGGGTGACGCGTTTGTGAGGGCTGGATTTAGAAGTCCATTCCGCCCATGCCACCACCGGGCATTGCCGGCGCCGAAGTCTGCTTCTTTGGCAGCTCGGCGACCATCGCCTCCGTCGTGATCAGGAGGCCGGCCACGGAGGCAGCGTCCTGAAGAGCCGTGCGCACGACCTTGGTCGGGTCGATGATGCCCTTGCTCACGAGGTTGCCGTATTCGCCGCTTTGGGCGTCGAAGCCGTAGGCATATTGATCCTTTTCCAGGATCTTGCCGACCACGACCGAGCCGTCCTCGCCGGCATTAATGGCGATCTGCCGTGCCGGCCAAGAGAGCGCCTTGCGCACGATGTCAACGCCATGCTTCTGGTCTTCGTTGTCGGTACGCACGCGCTTGATCGCATCGATCGCGCGCAATAGCGCCACGCCGCCGCCGGGGAGAATGCCTTCCTCCACCGCCGCGCGGGTCGCGTGCATTGCATCGTCGACGCGATCCTTGCGCTCCTTCACCTCGACCTCGGTGGCGCCGCCGACGCGGATCACTGCAACGCCGCCGGCAAGCTTCGCCAGCCGTTCCTGCAGCTTCTCCTTGTCATAGTCGGACGTCGTCTCCTCGATCTGCGCCTTGATCTGCGCGATGCGGTCCTCGATATCCTTCTTCTTGCCGGAGCCGTGAATGATCGTGGTGTTCTCCTTCTCGATCATCACGCGTTTCGCGCGCCCGAGCATGTTGACCGTAACATTCTCAAGCTTGATGCCGAGGTCTTCGCTGATCGCCTGGCCGCCGGTCAGGATTGCGATGTCTTGCAGCATGGCTTTACGCCGGTCACCGAAGCCGGGCGCCTTGACTGCAGCAACTTTCAAGCCGCCGCGCAGTTTGTTGACGACGAGTGTTGCCAGTGCTTCGCCCTCGACCTCTTCCGCGATGATGAGCAG
>JACQTM010000312.1 GCA_016210825.1 Hyphomicrobiales bacterium | reverse complement strand
TGTCATCGGGCCGCGCTTCGCGCGGACCCGTTGGCTCGCCACCCTCCCCACAAGAGCCTGCGCCCGGGCGCGCGCAAGCGCGGCCCGGGTAGGGAGGGATAAAAATACGTGGCAAACAATATGGAGAGTGGAGCGTTGGCATTTTGAATACCCGCTTCTTGTCGTCCCCGCCGGAGCCTGTCATCGGGCCGCGCTTCGCGCGGACCCGTTGGCGGGGACGACAAAAATGAAAAAATGAAACGTCATGGGCGGCATCTAAATCTCACCCAATGCCGGAAACGCGTCGGGTGCCCGCGCCAGCTCCTCGCGCGCGCGGGCGGAATCGGCGTCCATTTGCGCGATCAGCGCCTCGACATTCTCGAACTTCTCCTCATGGCGGATCCAGGCGATGAAGGCGACGTCGATGGTCTGCCCATAAAGGTCGCCGGTAAAATCGAACAAGAAGACCTCAAGCAAGGGCGCGCCGTTGTCGAAGGTCGGGCGGCGGCCGAAGCTTGCGACGCCGCCATAAAGCTTGTCGCCGGCGCGCACACGCACTGCGTATATTCCCTGCTTGAGATCGCAATCGGGATCGAGCTGCAGGTTTGCCGTCGGATAGCCGAGATCGCGCCCGCGCTTGTCGCCGTGCAGCACTGCGCCGGACACAAACCACGGAAATCCCAGCAGCTCGGCCGCTTCGACCACGCGTCCCGCGACCAGCGCAGCACGAACGGTCCCGGAGGAGACGGGCCGGCCCTCGTCCTCGAGCGCCGGCACGATGTCCACGGCGAAACCGCGCTTTGCGCCCTCGGTTGCGAGAAACTGCGGCGAGCCGCCGCGATCCTTGCCGAAATGAAAATCGAAGCCGATCACCGCCCCGCTGATCGCAAAACGCCCGACCAGGATGCGTTCGACGAAGTCTTCGGCGTGCAGTCCGGCGAGGGCGGCGTTGAAGGTCAACACGATCGCGCCGTCGAGGCCGCTCGCCGAAAGCAGGCGCAGTTTTTCCGCTTCGCCGGTCAGGCGAAACAGCGGATCGGCGGGCCGGAAAAATTTTCGCGGGTGTGGCTCAAGCGTCAGCGCCGCGGCCGGCTTGCCGAGGGCACGCGCACGTTTCGTGGCGGCCGCGATCACGGCGCGATGGCCGCGATGCACGCCGTCGAAATTGCCGATCGCCACGACGGCGCCGCGCAGCGCCTCGGCTTGTGGCCCCTCGTCACGAACGACGACGAAGCGCGTTTCCTGCGTTGTGCGGGGAGCCATGGGAGTGGGCGGTTTCGCTTTCGCCGCACCGTGTCGTCCGCCGCGCGGTCGAAGTCAAGCGGGTGCAATCGGGGCGTCGCGTCCCGGCACCGCGACAACGGCTTCCCCGTCGAGCACCGTGGTGCCATCCACCATTGCCTCGCAAGACAGCCGGACCTTACGGCCCTTGGGATCGAGCTCGACCACCTCAACGATCACGCTGACCACGTCGCCGATCTTCACAGGGGCGCGAAAATTGAGCGTCTGCGAGCGATAGACCGCGCCCGGCCCCGGCAGGCGCGTGCCGAGGACCGCGGAAATCAGGCTCGCGGTGTAGAGCCCGTGCGCGATGCGCTCGCCGAACCGCGTGCCCGCGGCGAATTCATCGCACAGATGCACCGGGTTGTGGTCGCCGGAAATTTCGGCGAACCCGATCACATCGGTATCCATCACCGTCTTCATCCAGGTCTCGCGCATGCCGACATGCAGATCCTCGAACCGAAGGACCTTGAGCATCCGCTGATCGACAGCCGGTCTTTTCTTTCGCGTCGGCATCGCAGAAGACCCGGACGGTTAACGATTGGTGAATTCATGGCCCCCGCCGCCTTGAATGGCAATCGCGCTTTTCGGTTAGGCCGAAAATCACGCGCTATAAAGCGGTTAACCGGAAATTTAAGCGGAACTGTCACATTTGCGACGTTTTTAGGCGGCTCCGCGGCTTGTCCGAGGCGAGGGTAGGATGATCGCCGCCGAACGTCATATGTCGCGACCAAGCTTCGGGGGAAGCGCAATGGCTGTCGATCATTCAATGTCGATTCTCGTGGTCGACGACTATTCCACGATGATCCGCATCATTCGCAATTTGTTGCGCCAGCTCGGTTTCCAGGATGTCGACGACGCCACCGACGGCGCGGCGGCGCTCAAGCGCATGCGCGAAAAGAAATACGGTCTGATCATCTCCGACTGGAACATGGCGCCGATGACCGGCTATGACCTGCTCAAGGAGATCCGGGCGGACACCGCGCTGCGCACGACGCCCTTTATCATGGTCACCGCCGAATCCAAGACCGAGAACGTGATCGCGGCGAAGAAGGCGGGCGTGAATAATTACATCGTCAAGCCGTTCAACGCACAGACGTTGAAATCCAAGATCGACGCGGTCTTCACTGTAAACTGACGGTGCGCGCAAACGCGGCGTGGTCCTTCACCATGCCAGGCGGCGCATCACTGCATGAGGCGCGACGCCGGCGTCGTGGAAAATTCTCTTCAGCGCTTCACGATCGGGATCGTCGCGCGAGCCGAGCTCCTCGGCATGGATCCCGGCGGTGACGAATAGGCAATCGACACCGAACGCCGCCGCGCCCTTCACGTCGGTGCGCACTGAATCGCCGATGGCGAGAACGCGGTTCAACGGCACCGCGCGCTTGCGCAATGCCTCGGCCTTGGCAAGCGCCATGGCGTAAATCGGGCGATAGGGCTTGCCGGCATAGAGTACCTCGCCGCCGAGCGCGCCATAGAGATCGGCGAGCGCGCCCGCGCAATAGATGAGGCGCTCGCCGCGCTCGACTACGACGTCCGGATTGCCGCAGACCATGAAGAGTTCGCGCGCGCGAATTTCACCCATGAGCGGCCGATAGTCTTCCGGCGTCTCAACCTCGTCGTTGAACAAGCCGGAGCAGACGACGTAATCGGCTTCCGCGACCGGCGCGAAACGCAAATCGAGCCCCTCGAAGATCGGCTTGTCGCGTTCCGGACCAAGATGAAAGAGGCGTTGGCCCGCGCGTTCCATGACGACACCACGCGTCACGTCGCCGGAACTGACGATGCCGTCATAGGCCTCGGCCGGGACGCCGAGCCGGCGGAGTTGCCGTTCCACAAAAGCCCCGGGCCGTGGCGCATTGGTGATCAGGATCACCGTGCCGCCGCCGGCGCGGAACTGCGATAATGCCTCGCAGGCTTCGGGAAACGCTGCTTCGCCGTTATGGGTGACGCCCCAAACGTCGGACAGCAGGACGTCGTATTTCGGGGCAAGCGCGGAGAAATGATCGGCGAAGACGGTCACGGGATGAACGGATCAGGCGCCTAAACGCGACCCGCTTGCCGGGCGATCTTCGCAAGCGCGCTTGCGCGCTCCGCCGAAGGGGTCAGCGGCTCGTCCCCGGCGCTGGTATCGCGCGCCGCGGCCGGCGGCGCAGCACCGGTACTGGAAGGGCGTTCGCCGACACCCTGCAAAGCATCGGCGCGGACGGGACGCGGCGGCGAGAACAGTAAGCCTTGCGCAAATCTCACGTCGTAATCGAGCAGATCGACGACGGTCGCTTCCTTTTCTACTTGGCCGGCGATCAGGCTGATGCCGAAACGACCGAGCAAATCCGACAGATCGGCCGCGTGGATATCGGATCCCGCGCCCGGCTGGCCGGTCAGCAACGCCTGCGGCACCTTGATGTAGCGAATGCCGCGCTCGGACAGATCGCGCGGCTCCAGCCGCAGATCGATCACCCGATCCATGGCGAAACGAAAACCATAGCCGGCAATGCTTTCAAGACCTTCGGCCTCGATCAATCCCATGCTCCGCCACACGTCATGGGTGAATTCAAGCACCAGCGAGGTCGCGAGCACCCGATTGGCTTCAAGGAACTGCAAAACTTGCGGAAAAATCTCGGTGTCGTTCAGTGTCTGGATCGCAATATTGCAGAACAGCCCGACGTCGCGATTCTTGACGTGCAGCCGACGGAGAACCTGCACGCTTCGGAAGAGAAGGAGATTGTCGATCTTCGGCAGCAGGCCGGCTACCTCGGCATGCGCGAGATAATCCTCCGGCAGCAGCAGCGTGCCGTCCTCGGTGCGCAACCGCGTGAGCGCCTCATAGAAGCGGACCTTGCGCTGCGGCAGCGTTACGATCGGCTGCAGATAGAGATCGACGCGATTGGCATCGATGGCGGCGCGCAGGATTGCAACGATGGCGTCGCGATCGAGCCCCTTGAATGGGCCGGCGGCCGGCGTCTCCGGCAAGGCCGGCGCGGCAATTTCCGATTCAGGCGCTGAAACCGCGATCGGCTCGGTTGCCGTTGTCTCGATCGGCATTTCAGCGGAGCGTCCGCCATCCTTGAGGACGGCGTCATGGGCGGCGACCGCTTCCGCAAGCTGGGTCACCAAATTGCCGAGCTCCTCGATCTCGCGTGCGAGTGGGTCGGCGGTCTTGCCCGCTCTTGCCGGGACCTTGGCAGCCTGGGATTCGAAGGCGGCGACCTTGCGGCCAAGTTCACCGACTTGGCGGGCGAGATCGGCCGTGCCGCGCGAGAGATCGGCGATCTGGTCGCCGACCACGCCGCGGTCGTGCAGCCGCGCGGCAACGGTGTTGTAGAGCGCAAGCGCCGTCGTTACGGCCAGAGCCACGATGGCGGATTCCGCGCCGGATAGTCCAAAAAATAGATAAGCAACCGCGCCTACGGAGGCAGCGATGACAATGACGCAGATCGCAATGAAGATGGCTGTTAGCCGTGCCATGAGCCTTCCAACCCAGCCCGCCGGCGGCGCCGATTCGCCGGTCCGCCCCTACACTCTCCATGACGCGCGGTCGCGGCGCAAGCCGAGCCTATAAAGATGTGCGTGGAACCGTACCCGGTCCATCGCCATTGTCCGCGATCCGCATTATAAGATCGCGAATTCCATGACCGGACGCAGCTTGCCCTTCTCAGTGCTCACCTGGATCGAGAACTATCCCCGCGCCGCGTTCTGGGCATTTGCGGGACTGCACGTCGTCGTATGGACGGCATTGCCGACCGCTATTTATCCAAATTTGCCGCTCGATCTGATCGAGGCCATGACGTATGGCCGCGAATGGCAACTCGGTTACGACAAGCTGCCGCCGATACCATGGTGGGTCATTGAGATTCTCCGCATCGTCATCGGTCACGACTTTGCTTATTACGCCTTCGCGCAAGTCACCGTCATTGCCGCCTTTGCCATCGTCTGGGCAATGGCGCGGTCTCTCGTTGGCCCGCTCGGCGCGCTCGTCGCCATCTTTGTCATCGACGGATTGCACTACTTCAATTTCACGGCGGCAAAGTTCAACCATGACGTGGTACAATTGCCATTCTGGGCGCTCGCTGGTTACGCTTTCTGGTCGGCATTGCGCGGCGGTAAGATCGTCTGGTGGCTCGTGCTCGGTGCTTCGCTCGGGCTCGCCTTCTGGGCGAAATATTTCGTCATCATCCTTGCGGTAACGCTGGCGCTGTTTTTGCTGCTCGATCGCGATGCGCGCCCGGCGCTGAAAACGCCCGGCCCCTGGCTTGCGGCCGTCGTCGCCTTAGCGGTGGTGGCGCCGCACCTCGTGTGGCTGGTGCAGAATGATTTCTTGCCATTCACCTACGCCAATGCCCGCGCGGCACCTTCGCGCGGCCTCATCGACCATTTCCGGCATCCACTTCTCTTCATCTTGAGCCAGTTTTTGGTCATGGCGCCTATGGCGTTTATTGCCTCGCCGCTATTCGTCGAATGGCGCCTACGGCCATTGCGCGACATGATTGACGATTTCGACAATCGCATCGTGACGCTGCTTGCTTTCGGCCCCGCAGCCACGGTGCTTGTCTTCTCGGCGATCACCGGCCGCGGCCTCATTCCGATGTGGGGGTACCCGCTGTGGCTTTTTCTCGGCTTGTGGATGGTGATCTTAGCAAGGCAAGGCCTCGCACTGTTCCAGCGCATTACCGCAGCCTGGGGTATCGTACAGATCTGCTTGATTATCACGTTTGTCGCCGATTACCTGGCGGCGCCATATTTTTTCACTCGCATATTCCGCGCCAGTAACTATCCGGGTCATGCCCTGGCGCAGGAAATTTCGCAGCGCTACCAAGCGAAAACCGGCCGGCCGCTCGCTTATGTCATCGGCACTCTCTGGGACGGCGGAAATATCGGCCATTATGCGCCGGAACGGCCGCGTGTGCTGATCGACGGCAAACCCGAGCGCGCGCCGTGGATCGACCTCGCCGATCTGCGCGCCAAAGGCGCGGTGGTGATCTGGACCGGTCAGGAGCCGAAAACCATGCCGCCGCCATTCCGCGCCATCGCCAAGAACGCACAAATCCAAGAGGGCATCCAACTCCGCTTTCTCGGCACTGAAAACCGACGCGTCGAGCAATTTGGCTGGGCGATTGTGCCGCCGGAACGCTAGGGTTATTGGCCGCTAGTTTACCGCCTTGATAATGCGAGTGACCTTCTCGAAAATCTCGCCGATCTGCGCCTCGCTGACGATCAACGGCGGGGTGAGCGCGAGCGTATCGCCGACAACGCGGAACATGATGCCCTCGTCGTGGAAGCCGCGCTCCATCGCCTCATAGCCGCGCTTGCCATAGGCGTCCGGGCGCGAGGCGAGATCGATGCCGGCGGTAAGCCCCACGGTGCGGATATCGAGCACGCGCGGCAAACCTTTCAGGCTCATCACGGCATCGGCCCACAGCGGCTCAAGCTTCTTGGCACGCGCGAACAGATTTTCATCGCGATAGAGGTCGAGCGCCGCGAGCGCGGCCACGCAGGCGAGCGGATGCGCGGAGTAGGTATAGCCATGGAACAGTTCCACCATGTGCTCCGGTCCCTTCATGAACGCGTCGTGGATGCCCTTGCGCACGATGACGCCGCCCATCGGCACCGCACCGGAGGTCACGCCTTTGGCGAACGTGATGAGGTCCGGCACGATGCCGTAACGTTCGGCGGCGAAAGCGTGGCCAAGACGGCCGAAGCCGGTGATCACTTCATCAAGGATCAGCAGGATGCCGTACTTGTCGCAGATGGCGCGCAGCCGCTGCAGATAGCCCTTGGGCGCCGGCAGCACGCCGGTCGAACCCGCCATCGGCTCGACAATCACGGCGGCAATGGTCGAGGCGTCATGCAGGGCAACAATACGCTCGAGGTCGTCCGCAAGATGCGCGCCCCATTCCGGCTCGCCCTTGGTGAAGGCCTGCTGCTCGCGATTGTAAGTGTGCGGCAGGTGATCGACGCCGGTGAGCAGCGAGCCGAAGAATTTGCGATTGTTGACGATGCCGCCGACCGAGATGCCGCCAAAGCCGACGCCGTGATAGCCGCGCTCACGGCCGATCAGCCGCGTGCGCGTGCCTTCGCCGCGCACGTTGTGATAGGCGAGCGCGATCTTCAGCGCCGTGTCGCAGGCTTCGGAGCCCGAATTGCAGAAGAAGACGTGGTCAAGATCGCCGGGCGCGAGCGCCGCGATCCGGCTTGCCACCTCGAAGGCACGCGGATGGGAGAATTGGAATGACGGCGCGAAGTCCATCTCCGCCGCCTGTTTCTGTATGGCGGCGACGATCGGCTCGCGATTATGCCCGGCATTGGTGCACCACAGCGCCGCGGCGCCATCGAGAATGGGGCGGCCTTCGGGCGTGTAGTAATGCATGTCCTTGGCGCGGGCGACGAGCCGCGGCCGGCTCTTGAAGGCGCGGTTTGCCGTGAACGGCATCCAATGGGCTTCGAGGTCATTGGGCACGGTTGTCGAAGCGGTTTGTGCAACGGCCATGAGCTGTTCCCTTATACCTGAAGGCTGTCGAGCGCCGGTGGATACTGGATTATCCGCTTTCGCGGATAATGACAAAGCAGGGGGCGGCTGCTACCTAGCCTCGACTCTCTCAACCCGTCATGGCCGGGCTTGACCCGGCCATCCACGTCTTCCTTCGGGTTCACAAGCAAGACGTGGATGCCCGGCACAAGGCCGGGCATGACGACGCAGAGAGTCCTGCGCTCCACAGCCGGCACGAACGCGAGACATGGCCGAGAAAACCAAAAAGCTCAAAGCGCGCCTGCCGCGCGGCCTCGCCGACCGAGGTCCGGCGGAGATCGCCGCAACGCGGGAGATGATCGAGAAAATTCGGCGCGTCTACGAGCTTTACGGTTTCGAGCCCGGCGAGACGCCGGCCATTGAATACACCGATGCGCTCGGCAAATTCCTTCCCGATCAGGACCGTCCGAACGAAGGCGTGTTCTCGTTTAAGGACGACGACGAACAATGGTTGAGCCTGCGCTACGATTTGACGGCGCCGCTCGCGCGTTATGTTGCCGAAAATTTTCAGAACTTAGCCCTGCCCTATCGCTCTTATCGCTATGGCTGGGTGTTCCGCAACGAGAAGCCTGGACCGGGCCGCTACCGGCAATTCATGCAGTTTGATGCGGACACGGTCGGGAGCGCCTCGATGGCTGCCGATGCCGAGATGTGCATGATGGCGGCGGATACGATGGAAGCGTTGGGCATTCCGCGCGGCAGCTATGTAGTGAAGGTGAATAACCGCAAGGTGTTGGATGGGGTAATGGAGGCTGTCGAACTTGGTGGTCAGGCAAATATTAGTAAGAGACTTGCGGTCTTACGAGCAATCGACAAATTAGATCGACTTGGAGTGGACGCCGTTGAACGCCTTTTAGGACCCGGTCGAAAGGATGAATCTGGTGATTTCACGAAAGGCGCTGCACTGAATGACATTCAAATTACACGCATCATTAATTTTACCGGTTGGGGAGAGCGCGGATCGGGCAGTAAAAGCTTGTACTCGAACAATGAAGTTACAATTGCGAATTTTGAATCCGCTGTTGAAGGAAACAGGCTAGGTGAGGAAGGCGTTGCCGAACTCACTGACATTAGAAAAATTGTAGCGGCTGCAGGTTATGACGATGGAAGGGTTGCGATCGACCCCTCCGTCGTCCGCGGCCTCGAATATTACACTGGCCCCGTTTACGAGCTTGAATTGCTGATCGACACCAAGGACGAGAAAGGCCGCCCGGTGCGTTTCGGCTCGGTCGGCGGCGGCGGACGCTATGACGGTCTCGTGTCGCGCTTTCGCGGCGAGGCGGTGCCGGCGACAGGATTCTCTATCGGCGTCTCACGCCTGCAGGCTGCGCTCGCCCTGATCGGCAAGCTCGATGCTAGACCTGAGCCCGGCCCCGTCGTCGTCACGGTGTTCGACAAAGATCGCATCGCCGACTACCAGCGCATGGTAGCGCGGTTGCGCGATGCGAACATCCGCGCCGAACTCTATCTGGGCAATCCGAAGAATTTCGGCAATCAACTCAAATACGCCGACCGGCGTGGCTCGCCTTGCGTCGTCATCCAGGGCGGCGACGAGAAATCAAAGGGCGAAGTGCAGATTAAGGACCTGATTCTGGGCGCGACGCTCTCAGCGATCAAGGATCGCGACGACTATTTAAAGAAGCAGGCGCAAGCGCAGTTCGCGGTCAAGGAAGAGAAGCTCGTCGAAGCCGTGCGCGAGGTGCTGGCTCGCCACGGGCTTGCGCGTTGAGGGCGTTCAGATCGCGATGAGGTCGCCCGCAGGGCGGTGTTCGCCCGTTTCGCCCACGTTGATCGCGTGACCGACCATCTGCTCGGCGGCGTCGAAGCTGTCGCACACCGCATGAAGGGACACGAGCCTGCTGTTGCGAAAGTGCATGAAATGCGCGCAGCGATAGGCGATCAGGCGTCCGGTCTTGCACTGAACCGCATGCAGCCGGTTAAACGCGGCGACGCGATCGTTATGGATCAGCAGTTCCTCGATCTCGAAGCCTCGGAGATCCATGAACCGCGGCACGATGGACGTCACAAGCTCGAGAATTGCCGCCTTGCCGCGGCGGGGACCGAAAAAACCGAGAAGCTCCACCGGGCCGGAGATCGACCACTCCACATTTTCGTCAAGCAGTGGTCCAATGCGCGCAGGCTCGCGTGAAATATAGGCGGCATAAAAGCCTTCAATGAATCGCCGCGACAATGTTTGCATCAGTGCCGCCCCGCGTACATTGCATCCGATGATTCGCGATCGGGCTCGACCTCAATGCGATGCCCGACGATCTGTTCGGCGGCATCGAAGCTGTCGATGATCGAACGAAACGAAACGACCTTGCTGTCCTTGAAGCGCAGGAATTGGGCGCAGCGATAGCTGATGATGCGGCCGGTGCCGCTTTGAATGCCCGAAATCCGGTTCAACGTCGCGGCTTGATCGCCGTCGATCAGCAGCTCTTGCGGCTCGAAGCCGCGGATGTCGAGGATTTGGGGAATATCGTGCTTGAACAGCGCCATCACCGCGTCCTTGCCGCGCCGATAGCCGCAGAACGGGAAGATATCGACGGGACCGGCGATCAGCCACTCCGCGTCGTCGGCAAGGAAGGGGGCGATGCGCGCGGGATCGCGCGAAACATAGGCCAGATAGAAAGCCTGCACGACGCTGGGTGCGACGGGGCTGGTCATCACGCGCTGCTCCTCTCCCGGCCGCAAGTATCGGCGGCAAAACCTTAGTTTTCGGTGACCGGGGTGGGCGCTGGAAATCTTCAAAATTCCGTCATTTTGCGATTTCGTTAACGATCCGAAGAAACCCGCCAGCCGGATTAAGCGCAAAAGCCATTCGCCGTCGAAACCTTAAGGCGTTCGTGCTAAAGGGCTCCGCCATCAGGGACATGGCGTCATGGCAACGACAAAAACCGCCCCCTCGCGGCCCGATCCGCGTGCCGAAACGCTCGTCGCGGCTTACGAGCGCGCGGGCTATGCGCGCGCCGTGCCCGCCATCCTGCAGCCGTCGGAACCCTTTCTCGACCTTTCGGGCGAGGACATCCGCAAGAGCATGTTTCTGACGACGGATGCGGAGGGCCGCGACTTTTGCCTGCGGCCCGATCTCACCATCCCCGTCTCCCGCGATTATCTCGCCTCGTCCGCGGCGGGAACGGCGCAGGGCTTCTGTTATCTCGGCCCAGTTTTTCGCGACAGCGCTCAGGGGCCGCGCGAATTCCTGCAGGCCGGTATCGAGTCGTTCGGTCGCACCGACATCGCGGCAGCGGACGCGGAGATGCTCGCGCTCGGCCTCGAGGCGACGAGCCATTTCGGTTTCGTGGCGCCAGACATCCGGCTTGGCGATCTCGGGCTATTCGCGGCGCTCGTCGCCGCACTTGATCTCGCCCCCGCATGGAAACGGCGGCTGGTGAAGG
>JACQTM010000309.1 GCA_016210825.1 Hyphomicrobiales bacterium | reverse complement strand
TGCATATAGTCTGCCAACAGGACGTGCGCTGCGCGCGCCCGCACGCGGGCGACGAGCGCGCCGACGTCTTTTCGGATCGTCCCCGCATCAAGTCCCTTGAGCTTCACTTCGTTGACGCCGAATTCGACGATGGCGATGTGTGTTCCCTTCGGTATCGCGGAATCGACCCGAGTCAGCGCCGCTGCGGCGAAGTCACCGGTCTTGCCCGCGTTGCTGACCACCACATCGTAGCCCTTGGCCCGCAATGCGCGCTCGAGCTTCGCGGGATAGGCGTCCCCACGCGGAAGATAACGGCCATATGTCGCGCTGGTGCCGAAGGCGACAATTCGGATTTGCTCCGCCTGCGCGCTGCAAGAGAGCAGCACAACATAAATCACGAGCTGCAATCGCCGAATGAAGCTGGGCAACGGCATCATCACCATACTACTCCAAAACGAACGATCAGTCCGCTCGCGCGACGAATGTCATTCGCGCCTGATTGTGGCCGATGTTCATCGTTGCGCGCTGTGCTGTGAATCCGGCTGCGTGCAGCGCGTCATGCATTGTCCGCTCGCTGTAGCGTGTCAGCCCGCCTTCCTTGCGCAAGCGTAAATAACCCGAAACGGCCGTGTGCAGCAGCCCCAGCAGCGCCGAGACGAAAAATCCATTGCGCGCGCCAAGACGCAGCAGCGCCCACGCGTCGGTGAGTGCGGACACATAGGGCCGCACGATATCGCCGAGCACCAATTGGCCGCCGGTACGCAGCAGCCTGCGGAACAGTCGCAGCAGCGCGGCAAACTCAACCGATGTCAGATATTGTGCGACCGAATGCATGACGATCAGATCGAACGAACGGTCCGGCAGCGCCGCGATCCGTTCGGGCGGGAGCACGGAAATCTTAGCGTTGCCGGCGACGCGGGCTTCGAGCGATGCGCGCAATTTCTGCCCGGCTTCGCACAAGGTCAGGTTTGCAACTGCGTCGGCAACGCGTTCGGCGTAAAGCGCCTCACCGGACCCGTAATCAAGCACCTTGGCGCCAGCCGAGGTGACATACGACAGGATGCCGTCACCGATCAGCCGCACATGCACGTCGCGATGACGCGCATTCACGTAGATCGGATGGGTATCCCAGTATGAGATCCAATCGGGCATCGTCGCTTCCGGCGTGCGGCCGGGGGACTATACGGGATCAGCCGCGCCAAAGGTTGAGCAATGGCCCGTCTTTGCCATAGATCGGATCGCTCGTCGGCACGGGCACGTGCGGAATGGTTGTGAGCGCCCTTGTGTGCTCGCCCTTGCTGCCGCGGCACAGATCGTATTTGCCGCTCTTCGGATAAGCGCCGATGACCACGAGGTCGGGACTGACCCAGAGGCCTTGATGGCCGGTGCCGGCGGGAAGAATTACAACGTCGCCCGGATCAAGATCGAGTTCGCGCCCGTTGCCGCCGCCGAAGCGTACCTTGGCGCGCCCGCGCGCCACGGCGAGCCCCTCGTGAATCATCGAATGGTAATGGACATAAGGAAAGATCCCGTTACGCCACATATCGCCCCAACCGTGTTGGCGGAAGGTTTTTTCCACCACGTCCTCGGGATCGGGGTTTCCCGCAAGGTCGATCGCCGCGCGATAGACGACGAAGGGCAATTTCGGATTGTTCGGAATCGAGCCGTCATCCGCGAACATGAAAGTCAACGGCTCGACTCGCTTCAGGGCGGCCATGCGCGACGATTTCGGCATGCTCATAGCTTATGCACCGTTTCCGAATAGGCAATGTCGGTCATGCTACCGGTCCGCCGTCCTAGTTCCGTTCCTTCGCAATTCCATCGGCACCATCGGCGCATCCTTCGAATTGCGCAGCGTCAGCGAGGTCTTGACGTTGCGCACATTGGGCGCCGCCGTGAGCTCGGCGACGAAGGCCTGAAAGGCATTCAGGTCCGGCGCCACGCACTTGAGGATGAAGTCGATCTCGCCCGAGAGCATCCAGCATTCGCGCACCGCCGGTTGCCGGCGCACGAAGGTCTCGAAGGCAGCGAGGTCGGCCTCCGCCTGACTCGACAGATGCACCATGGCGAAAACCGAGACCTCGAAACCGAGCTGCTTCTCGTCGAGCAGCGCGCGATAGCCCTTGATGAAGCCGGCCTCTTCCAGCGCGCGGACGCGGCGCAAACAAGGCGGCGCCGAAATTCCGACGCGCCGCGCCAATTCGACATTGGTCATGCGGCCGTCGTGCTGTAATTCGTCGAGTATTTTCCAATCGATCGCATCCAACCGGGCGAGCATTGCGCGCCTCCGGAACCTGTGACGGCCCTGGTGATGACGTTCAAGTGAAAGTCGTGGCCGCCCGATTCACCGCCGGCATGCATAGCCTGAAAGCGCGCGGCGCGAAACTTTATTGCGCAATCAGTTTAAAGGTCCGTTTCTACCGGGCTGCCATTCGCTTGCCTTCGCCCATAGAAAGCTTGGGTTGCGAAACTTGCATAGCTCGGGGCAATCCCTACATTGAGCCTCGGATTCCGGGGTGCCGCTTGTGAAGCGTCGCGTCGGTTATGCCCCATCAAAGGTTTTCCTCAATGCCGCAAGCGATCAACGCCAAGCTCGTGATCATCGGATCGGGGCCAGCGGGATACACCGCTGCGATCTACGCCGCCCGCGCCATGCTCGAACCGGTGCTGATCCAGGGTGTCCAGCCCGGCGGGCAGCTCACCATCACCACCGATGTGGAAAACTACCCGGGCTTTGCCGACGTCATCCAGGGACCCTGGCTGATGGGGCAGATGCAAAAGCAGGCAGAGCACGTGGGCACGAAGATCGTTACCGACCACGTGTCGCGGCTCGATCTCTCGGCACGGCCGTTTCGTCTCGAATGCGATTCCGGACAAGTCTATCTCGCCGACAGCGTCATCCTCGCCACCGGCGCGCAAGCGCGCTGGCTCGATCTGCCCTCCGAGCAGAAATTCAAGGGTTACGGTGTCTCGGCATGCGCCACCTGCGACGGTTTCTTCTACCGCGGCAAGAACGTGATCGTCGTCGGTGGCGGCAACTCCGCCGTGGAAGAAGCGCTGTTCCTCACGAAATTTGCCGCGGCTGTTACGATCGTGCACCGGCGCGATCATTTTCGCGCGGAAAAGATCCTGCAGGATCGCCTGTTCAAGAACCCGAAGATCAAGGTGATCTGGGATAGCGCGCTCGAGGAGGTAACCGGCGGCGAAAATCCGCTCAAGGTGACCGGCGTCAAGCTCAAGAACGTCAAGTCCGGCGCGGTGACGGCGATGCCGATCGACGGCGTCTTCATTGCCATCGGCCATTCGCCGGCGACCGAACTGGTCAAGGACCAAGTCGAGATGAAACCCAACGGCTATGTCGCCACCGCGCCCAATTCGACCGCGACCTCGGTGCCCGGCATTTTTGCCGCGGGTGACGTGACCGACGACATCTACCGCCAGGCGGTGACTGCCGCGGGTCTCGGTTGCATGGCCGCACTCGAAGCCGAACGTTTCCTCGCCGCGCATGCCGAAATGCGTCGAGCGGCCGAATGAGACGGTGACGCAAGTGCGCCAGTCCGGACCAATCATGGATTGGGACAAGCTGAAGGTGTTCCACGCCGCAGCCGAGGCGGGAAGCTTCACCCATGCCGGCGAGCAGCTTGGGCTGTCGCAATCGGCGGTGTCGCGCCAGGTGAGCGCGCTCGAACAGGCGCTCTCGGTGTCGCTTTTCCATCGTCATGCGCGCGGCCTAATTCTGACCGAGCAGGGCGAATTACTTTACCGCACCGCGCACGACGTTTTCATGAAGCTCGAGGCGGCGCGCACGCAATTGACCGACAGCCGCGAAAAGCCGCATGGCGAACTGCGCGTGACCACGACCGTCGGCCTCGGCGTCAATTGGCTCACGCCCCGGCTCGGCGAATTCATGGATCTTTACCCCGATATCCGCATCACGCTGATCACCACGGATAACGAACTCGATCTCGCCATGCGTGAGGCCGATGTCGCCATCCGCATGCGCCAGCCAGTGCAGCCCGACCTGATCCAGCGCAAGCTGTTTTCCGTGCATTTTCATGCCTACGCCTCGCCCGATTATCTCAAACGTTTCGGCACGCCGCGCGCAACCGACGAACTCGACAACCACCGCATCTTGTTGCTCGGCGGCAGCAACATCCCGAATTTCCTGCAGAACCGGGGCTGGCTGCTGGAAGTCGGGCGCAACGGCAAGGGACCGCGGACCCCGGCGCTGACCATCCACAACGTGCTCGGCATGCTCGCCGCGTGCAAACGCGGGCTCGGCATTGCGCTGCTTCCGGACTATCTCGTCGAGGACAATGGCGGCCTTGTGCAATTATTCGGCGAATCCGACGAGATCGCGCTTGACGCTTATTTCGTCTATCCGGAAGAGCTCAAATCGGTCGCGCGTATCCAGGTCTTTCGCGACTTTCTCGTCGCCAAGGCGCAACGCTGGAATTATTAATTTCAGCCGCAGGCTTGCGAGTGCCGCATGGCTGACATGCCCCGTTTCCTGTTGTTCGCATGGCCCGCGGATTTAATAGTGTAAATTCGCTGTCGCATTCGATTGATGCATCCTCCCAGATAGCAATCGCGTGCGATCAGTTGTTCCCCTCTGGAAGGTTTGCCGGCACCCCGCGCCGGTAAAACTAGACCGGGCCCCGTTTTGGGGCCCGGTTTTTCATTCAATAGAACGTCATCGCCCGGCTTGGCCGGGCGATCCAGTATCCACATGCATTTTTTGAAGTACAGATTTTCAAGCACAACCTTTGGCGGATACTGGATGCCCCGCTTTCGCGGGGCATGACAACAATCACAGCAAGAATCCAATCACGCCCAGAGCCGCTCGCCTTCGAGGCCCTTGTAGAGATCGGCAACGAATTCGCCATAGCCATTGTAGATAAGCGTCGGGCGGCGCTCTCTGGTGCCGAGCACTTCTTCGCTCGCCTGACTCCAGCGCGGATGCGGTACTTGCGGATTGACGTTCGCCCAGAAGCCGTACTCGGACGCCTGCAACGCCTCCCAAAAACTCTTCGGCTGCTTATCGGTGAAGGAGAAGCGCGTGATCGACTTGATCGATTTGAAGCCATATTTCCACGGCACCGCGAGCCGCAGCGGCGCGCCATGCTGCTTCGCCATCGGATGGCCGTAGGCGCCGGTGGCGAGGAAGGCGAGTTCGTTGGTGGCTTCCTCCATGGTCAGACCTTCCACATAGGGCCACGGATACCAAGTCTGGCGCTGCCCGGAAGCAACCGTCGGATCGAGGAAGGTTTCCATCCGGACATATTTCGCCGACGACAAGGGACGCGCGAATTTCACCAGCTCGGCGAAGGCAAAACCCGACCACGGTATTGCCATCGCCCATGCTTCCACGCAGCGGTGACGATAGAGCCGCTCTTCCAGTGGCATTTTGCGGATCAGTTCGTCGATGCTGATTTCGATCGGCTTCTCCACCATTCCGTCAATCTTCACCATCCACGGGCGCAGCTTCAGCGCCTGGGCTGCCTTGGCGATCGTCTTCGAGGAGCCAAACTCGTAGAAATTATTGTAGGCGCCGTTTATTGCCTCGTCGGTAATCGCGCGATCGAGCACGTATTTCTCGTTGCGCTTTACGGGATAGAGATCCTTCGTCGGATCGGGCAGATCGGCGACGCGCTGAGCAAACGCTAGCTGCGGGGCGACTGCCAGCGCCGCGGCGCCCGCGGTCGCGCCAAGGAATGCACGGCGATTGAGAAAGAGATGCGCGGGCGTTGCTTCACGCTCGGGGATTTCCCAGCCACGGCGGGCAATGACGTACATTGGCTTATCCTCCCAAGAATGGCGTCAGGCAGCACTAGGCTTGGGCACGATCACTGGCAAATCACGGATACGGGAAGGCGCGCGATCA
>JACQTM010000301.1 GCA_016210825.1 Hyphomicrobiales bacterium | reverse complement strand
GGCGCGCAGTTCGGCGGCAAATATTTCTGCCACGACGTGCGCGTGATCCGCCTGCCGCGCCACGGCGCCTCGCTGCCGATCGGCCTTGGCGTGTCGTGCGCGGCGGACCGCCAGGCGCTGGGGAAAATCACCCGCGACGGCGTGTTCCTCGAAGAGCTCGAGCACA
This sequence comes from Hyphomicrobiales bacterium, assembly GCA_016210825.1. Classification (GTDB taxonomy): domain Bacteria; phylum Pseudomonadota; class Alphaproteobacteria; order Rhizobiales; family Xanthobacteraceae; genus JACQTM01. Next base: position 3,857 of record JACQTM010000301.1, on the reverse strand, counting down.
ATCCGGCGCAATATTTGCCGGAGATCGACCAGGAAAAACTCGGCGGCGACGTGGTGAATGTCGACCTGAAGAAGCCGATGAAAGAAATTTTGGCGCAGCTTTCGAAATACCCGGTGAAGACGCGGCTTTCGCTCACCGGCACCATGGTGGATGCGCGCGATATCGCGCACGCCAAGTTGCGTGAGCGGCTGGAGGCGGGGAAGGGGTTGCCCGATTACATCAAGAACCACCCGGTGTATTACGCGGGTCCCGCCAAGACCCCGGCGGGTTATGCCTCCGGTGCGTTCGGGCCGACCACGGCGGGGCGCATGGACTCCTACATCGACCAGTTCCAGGCTGCGGGCGGCTCGATGATTTCGGTCGCCAAGGGCAATCGCTCGGCGCAAGTGCGCGAGGCGTGCAAGAAGCACGGTGGCTTCTATCTCGCCTCCATCGGCGGCTCGGCCGCCAATTTGGCGGAACACTGCATCAAGAAGGTCGAGGTTCTGGAATATCCCGAGCTTGGCATGGAGGCGATCTGGAAGATCGAGGTCGCGGATTTCCCCGCCTTCATTGTCATCGACGACAAGGGCAATGATTTTTTCAAGGAACTCAATCTAGGCTGAATCGCATCTGCAAATGTTGCCGTCATTGCCGGGCGCCTGTCCTCGGTCTTGACCCGAGGATGACCCGGCAATCCATCATCTTTGCAAGGATGGATCACCGGGTCACGGCGCTGTGCGCCGGCCCGGTGATGACGGTTGAAGTGATCGTCATCGCCGGCAAGGGCAACGATTTTTTCAAGGAACTCAATCTCGGGTGAGCTGTGATCATTCCTCCCCCTGAAAGGGGGAGGGTCGTCCGCCTTAGCCCGAAGGGCGAAGGCGTGACGGGGTGGGGGTCCGATGTGCGTACACGATCCCCACCCGGCTCACCGCCTTCGCTAAAGCTTCGGCGGCTCACCACCCTCCCCTTTGCAAGGGGAGGGATGAGGCAAGGCACGCCGGCAAGAGCAATGATTTTTCAAGGAACTCAATCTCGATTAATGCCGCGCGTTCGTTTTGATGATCGCAGCGAGATCGGATTCATAATTCTTATCGTCCATAACCAACAATTGTGAGGTTACCACAGCGTCCTGCCGCGCGCTTATCTCGCGAATGTGAACGTGCCGCCTGCGTGCGCGGCTGGACCGCCGTGCGGCGCGCAGGAGAATGGCTCCAAGAAGCCGCGATCAAGAACGCGCGGCACCGGGAGGAATAACATGCACGCAGTTGGAAAATTCGCCGCCAGCGTGGCCGGGGCGGCTGCGGGGCTCGTGTTCATGATCGCGCCGGGGCTGGCGCAAGCGCCCGCGCAATTCGAAATGACCAAGGTCGCCGATAACGTCTACAGCTTTCGTTTCTTCGTTCATCGCAACATGGTGGTGGTGACGAACGACGGCGTGATCGTGACCGATCCGATCAATCCGGTCGCGGCCGGGCAGATGATGGCCGAGATCGAGAGACTTACCGACAAGCCGGTCAAGCTCGTCATCTATAGCCATAATCACTGGGACCACATTTCCGGCGCCAAGATTTTCAAGGACCAGGGTGCGAAGGTCATCCAGCACGCGCTCGCGGCGAAAGACACCCGCCCAAGCCCGAATGTCGTTCCCGCCGACGAGACATTCTCGGGCGACAAGCATGTCGTCACGCTTGGCGATCAAACCGTCGAACTGATCCATGTCGGCCCGAGCCACGGCTCCGGCATGGTCGTGATGCGGCTGCCCAAGCAGCGCATCCTGCACACCATCGACGTGGTGACGCCGGGCCGCGTTGCATTCCGCAACATGCCCGATTTCTATCCGCAGGACTGGATCAAGGCACTGCGCAAGATCGAGCAACTGGAATACGACACCGTCATCCCGGGCCATGGGCCGGCCTCGGCGCCGAAGACCGCGGTCGTGGCGCAGCGCGAATATCTGGAGGATCTGACCAAGGCGGTGTCGACGGCGGTGAAGACGGTCGGCAATCCGTTCGCCTTCGACAAGATCACCGAGGTCGTCAAGACCGATCTTCGCCCGAAATATGGCCAATGGGGCGAGTTCGACAACTGGATGATCCTCAACGTGGACCGCATCACGCTGGAGCAGCGCATCGGCTGGTGATGTGACTGCGCCGGGTTCGGCATCCGATCAGATGTCCATAATATTGTGATGCACGCGGCGTAGCTGCGTGAGGTGTCTATTTTGTTAGCGCGTGGCCGACGGCGGCCGCAGCGGCGGTGAAGTTTTTAGCGGCCTGTGGCCTAAGGCGCGGGCGGACGGAAATCGGGGGCGCTACAGCAACGCCGCGACCGCCATCAGCGCTGAAATGACGAGGTATTTCCCGGTCAACTCCCAGGAATGCCATTGTTCGGCGAGGCCGCCGAGCCAAATCGCCGATGCCACCGCTACCGCACTATACTTCAACAAAACCATGAGCGACCTTCCACGCGATTTTGCTCCGCCCTAACCGAAAGTTGGCTGGCGGGGCTTTGGTTCCCCCGGCGCCTGTGCGCGACGTCTTGAGCGCTGCAACAATCATGCCCATTGCCGCGGACGGTGGCCCCGGCGCGCACAGGTCATGAAATGCTGGGCATTTCGAGGGCGAAGGCGTGTCGCGGGGCGGCGGCGGACGGTTGATCGCGCCCATGCCGATCCCGTACCCTTGCCGGCGCAATTTCACTTAAGGGGGGAATTGTCATGAGATTTTTCAAGGGCTTGAAAGACTTTATCGGCGGGCTGACGGAAATTGGCCTGATGCTGATCGCGTTGATCATCGTTATCGGGCTGTTCGTCGGCCCGAACTTGCCGTTCGTCGGCGGCGTGGTCGGCAACATCATGGCGCTCGTGAAGGATCTCGGCGCCAACGGCCTGATCGGCATGATCACGGCCGGCATTATTTTCTGGCTGTTCGCTGCGCGCCGGCTTGCCTGAACACGCAACAGTCGATGGGCGCTCGCTTTGCGGGCGCCCATCGAACGATAGTGCTAAAAACAAACGTCGATACTCCGTCAAGCGGCTTTATCCGCGACGGCCTCGCTTACAGGAATATCATGGCGCTCGCCGCAATGCGGACAAGCGACCGTGACCGCGGTGGTGAGCACCGTGGGGATGCTGTCTTCGTCGATTTCGATCCCTGAATCGATAGCTTTGCCCGTTTTCGGGCAGCGAAACGTCAGGGGAGTCATCGGAACCTCCCGGCAATCGTTTTCGACCCGCAATCCATTCACCTAACGCCAGAATTGGGGCGGTTCGGCGGCGGAATGAAACCGCACTGTGTGGATCGAGGATGACGTTGGTGGAAAGCGCGAAATGAGAAGTCGCGGAAATTTTGTCTCGGAATTGAAGCAGCCGAGCGGTATCCAGATAGGCAAGGCATTTTGATTCCGCAAGACTATAGCGAGATGGCCTTGACGCGTTCGCGAAATCTGCGCCGCGTCTCGCGCCCGATCGTGAGGATCAGATCTTTCACGGCGGCGAGAACGATTTTGATCCGGGCTTTGCTCCAGTCCAAGTTTTTCCTCCAATCCATGAGCGTCACGAGCCGCTCATGGCTCATCCACCAGCGCCGCAAGCGCGCGGGCAGCGAATGCAGCTTGGCTTCATTCTCGCGCTTGATGGCCTCCTGGGCGAATTCCTCGGCCAGGTGGCGAAACCTTTCCGATGCGCCAAGGTCGAAACACCCAGTGGAGTACTTAAGACACCGATCCGCCAATTGACGGAAATATGCCGCGTCCGACATCAACCCTCGCCTCAAGGCAATTGCCGCCTTGTCCTTGCAACGCGCTTATTGCTGTCCGGTTCCGACTAAATACGTGGCTAGCCGACATTATTATAGTTTTTATCGGTCTTAACG
>JACQTM010000300.1 GCA_016210825.1 Hyphomicrobiales bacterium | reverse complement strand
GACGGTGGTGGAGACGGGCGTGGCCGACGGTCGCGGCTGGTTTGCCGTAGACGCCGCCGCCGAGACATTTCGGCTGACAACAGCCCGGCTATGGCAAGTCGGGACACGGCTCAACCTCGAACGCGCGCTGAGGATCGGTGACGAACTTGGCGGCCATGTGGTCACCGGCCACGTGGATGGGCTTGCCGAATTGCGTACTCGTGCGGACTTAACGGAAATGGCCCGATTGGATTTACACGCGGCGAAGCCCTTGATGCGTTTCATTGCCGCAAAAGGTTCGATTGCGCTCGACGGAATTTCGCTGACAGTAAATGAAGTTATGGATGACCGGTTCAGCGTGCTCGTCATTCCGCACACGCTGAAAGTAACGACGCTCGGCGAAGCAAAGGCCGGCGACCAACTCAACCTCGAAGTTGATATGATGGCGCGCTACGCCGCGCGGCTCTTGGAAAGCCACTGAAAATCAGTGACTTGTTCGCCATTCCGGGGCTTGGTAGGGGACGCGGGCGTTGGCAGGAGTGATCAATGGCTGGACCGCGCCAGGGCGATAAATCCGCGAATGTCACGCTCGTAAAGGCCCGCATCCTCGTCGTCGAGGCGCGGTTCTACGACGATATCGCCGATGTCCTCCTCGCCGGAGCAACGCACGCGCTGCAAACGGCGGGCGTCACCTTCGATCGCCACACGGTGCCGGGCTCGCTCGAAATCCCCGCCGCGATCGTGATTGCTTTGGACGCCGCCGATCGCGCCAAAAAGCCCTATGACGGCGTGGTTGCGCTCGGCTGCGTGATCCGCGGCGACACTATCCATTTCGACATCGTCGCGCAGCAATCCGCGCGCGGGATCATGGACATTTCGATCGCACGCCGCATTCCGATCGGTAACGGCATCGTCACCGTCGACACCGAGTCACAAGCTTTCGCGCGGGCGCGCATGGAAGAGGGCGACAAGGGTGGCGCGGCAGCGCGCGCCGTGCTCGCGCTCGTGCGGCTCAAACGCGCGCTGCGAAAGCGCTGACACGATGGCCGCGCCCCGTAAGGACAAGGCCAATCGCCGTGGCGCCGCCCGGCTTGCCGCGGTTCAGGCGCTCTACCAGATGGATATCGCCGGCACGGATCTAAACGAAATCCTGGCCGAATATGAAAGCCACTGGCTTGGCGGCGAGGTCGAAGGTTCGCAATATCTTCCGGCGGAGGCCGCGTTTTTTCGCGATATTGTCGGCGGCGCGGTGCGCGAGCAGCGCAAGCTTGATCCGATGATCGACGCTTCGCTGGCACAGGGCTGGCCGCTCAAGCGCATCGAGGCGCTGTTGCGTGCGGTGCTGCGCGCGGGCGCCTACGAGCTCGATGCGCGCGGCGACGTACCGGCCCGCGTCGTCATTTCCGAGTATGTCGATGTGGCGCAGGCCTTCGTCGATCGCGAGGAGACCGGCATGGTCAATGCGGTGCTCGACACGTTGGCGCGAAAGCTGCGGGCGGCGGAATTCTCAAAGGTTTGACCGTCATGGCCGGGCTTGACACTGCAAGTCGGGCATACCCGACTTGCAGCACATAACGATGCGCAACTCGAGCAGGCCCGAGTTGCGGTGCCACCCATCTTTACGCTTGAAGATGGATCACCGGGTCACGCCGCCAGCGGGGTGGCGCTTTGCGCTGACCCGCTGGCTGCGGCCCGGTGATGACACAATGAGCTAGAATGCTGCATATGGGCAACAAAGACGACGATACGCTTTCGGGCGAAGAGCGCTTGATCGCGCGCTATTTCCGCCCGCTCGCCACGCATCCCGGCGCGCTGGCGCTTAGCGATGATGCGGCCTTTATCACGCCGACCAAAGGTCACGATGTCGTACTGAAAACCGACGCCATTGTCGGCGGCGTGCATTTTTTCGCCGACGATCCGGCCGATGCGATCGCGAAAAAGGCGCTGCGCGTGAACCTTTCTGATCTCGCCGCCAAGGGCGCGAAACCGCGCGGGTTCTTGCTGTCGTTGGCGCTTCCGGAATCCATCGGCGCCGAATGGTTGGAGAAATTCGCGGCAGGCCTCGGCGATGACGCCAAAGCGTACGATTGTCCGCTGATGGGCGGCGATACCGATCGCACACCGGGGCCAATCACCATCTCGATCGCGGCGTTTGGCGAGGTTCCGCATGGCCTCATGGTCCGGCGCCGCGGCGCCCAGCCGGCCGACCACGTTTTCGTCACGGGTACAATCGGTGATGCGGTGCTTGGCCTCAAGCTGTGCCGCAACCAGAGCGCCGGTCAGCACTTCAAGCTCGATGCCAGCAGTTCCTCATATCTCATTGATCGATATCGATTTCCCCAGCCCCGCATTGGATTGGCCGAAACCGTCCGGATCCATGCGACTGCCGCCATGGACGTTTCGGACGGCCTCGTTGGCGATTTTGGCAAGCTCTGCCGGACATCCGGTGTATCCGCCGAGATCGAAGTCACGCGCATACCTCTGTCGGCGGCTGCACGGGCGGCGCTGGCAATCGAGCCGGGACTGTTTACCGATATGCTGACCGGCGGCGATGACTACGAAATTGTTTGTACGGCGCCTGACGATCGCGCGGACGCCTTTATCAAGGCTGCGGAGGTGCGGGGCATTGCGCTCACCGACATTGGCCGTGTGGTGGCTGGTCAGGGGTTGCCGCGATTTTTTGACGGCGAAGGGCGCCCAATGACGTTCAAGCAGACGTCCTACAGCCATTTCTGATCGCGATATATCCGCAGCTGTGGGAACTACAAATGCACGAACCGAAATCGGTCAATCCGAGCATGCAAAAAATCATGGCGAATGCCAGCCTGAAGGGCGGCCTATCTTGGGGCGTTTCCGGCTCAGCGCGCGAGATCACACGCCGCCGCAAATTCCCGACCGTGGAGGACTTACGCGCCACTGCGCGCCGGCGCGTGCCGGGCTTTAGCTTCGAGTACGTCGATGGTGGTGCCGGTCTCGACCGCGGCGTTGTGCGAAATGCAGCGGCGCTCGACGCCGTCGAAATTGTCGCCCGCTATGGCCGCGAACAGACGGATCCGCCGCTCGATGTCACGCTGTTCGGGCAAAAATATTCAGCTCCGCTTGGCATCGCGCCGATGGGATTGCCTGGGTTAATTTGGCCGGGCGCGGAAATCCATCTTGCCCGCGCGGCACAACGAGCCCGCATTCCTTACACGGCGGCGACTGTCGGCGGCGTCGCCATCGAACGTCTCGGTGCGATTGCGCCGGACGTGCTGTGGTTCCAGCTCTACCGCCTGCCGGACGATGATCACGCGGCAGCATTCGATCTCGTGCGTCGGGCGAAAGACGCGGGCGCGCGCGTTCTTGTGCTCACCCTCGATGTCCCGGCGCGCATGAAGCGGCCGCGCGAGTTGCGCAACGGATTGCTGGTCCCGTTCAAATTGAGTGCGCGCATGATCTATGAGGCGGCGACGTCGCCGGCCTGGTCGGCGGCGCTGATGCGCCACGGCCAGCCGACCTTCGCCAATCTTGCGCAATACGCTGGCAACAAAGCGACCGCAGGGGAGATAGCAGGTTTCACACAGCGCGAAGTGCGTGGAGCTTTCACCTGGGACGAGGTGGCGCGCTTCCGCGATGCCTGGGATGGGCCGGTGGTGGTGAAAGGAATATTGCATCCGGGCGATGCCGAGCAGGCGGTTTCGCTAGGCATCGATGGCATCCAGGTCTCCAATCACGGCGGGCGGCACCTGGAAGGCGCGCCGCCGTCGATCGACGTTTTACCCGCTGTTGCCGCCGCCATAGGTGACAAGGCCACTGTTCTTTTCGATGGTGGCGTTCGCTCGGGCCTCGACGTGGTGCGCGCGCTCGCGCTCGGCGCGTCGGCGGCGCTGGCCGGGCGAGCGTTCCTATATGCCCTCGGCGCACTCGGGGAGGACGGGCCAGCTTACGTTATCGACCTACTGACCGAAGAAATTCGAACCAGCTTGCGCCAGCTTGGCATACCGTCACCCGACGCGGTGCGATTGCTCCGTGTTCGTCATCCTGGGGCAATGCGGTTTCCTTAATTTGAAGTATTGCCATGCAGCCGCGGTACTGGCGGGGTCCTCCGAACGTCGCTATGAAGGCGGCGACCCGGAGATTCCAGCAATATGACCGCCGTTGAGGCCCGCGTTGCCGAGGCCACCGACGACCAGCTAGCGCGGCGCAACGCCATCATCCTCGCGGTGACAATGGCGCTGGCTGGCGCCAACAACATCGTCATAGTTGCGACCGGCGCCATCGCCGGCGCCATGCTTGCTCCCGACAAAACGTTGGCGACCCTGCCCGTGAGCATCTACGTGCTCGGGCTGTGGTTCGGCACGTTGCCGATCGGCTGGCTTGCGCGGCATTACGGCCGACGCACGTCGTTTCAGGCCGGTACCCTATGCGGTGTGATCGCCGGACTTGTCTGTTGCCTTGGCGTGCTGCTTGGCTCATTCCTGATTTTCAATGTTGGCGCGTTTTTCAGCGGGCTCTATGCAGCGGCGCAACAGGCCTATCGCTTCGCCGCAGCCGATACGGCGAGCGAACAATTCCGGCCTAAGGCGATTTCTTGGGTGCTGGTCGGCGGAATTTTTGCGGCCGTCCTTGGCCCGCAACTGATCATCGCCACGAAAGATCTCTGGCAGCCGTATCTGTTTGCAGCGACCTATATCGGGCAGGCCGTATTCGCGGTGCTGTCGGCGGCGGTCCTGGCATTGCTCAAGATTCCAAAGCCGAAACCGCTCGCCGCCCATGCGCGCGGCCGCACGTTGGGAGAAATCCTGCGCCAACCGCGCTTCGTGGTCGCGGTCGCGTGCGGCGTTGCGAGCTACGCCATGATGAACATGGTGATGACGTCGGCGCCACTCGCCATGGTCGAGTGCAAACATTCAGTCGCCGATGCAACACTGGGCATGCAATGGCATGTGCTCGGCATGTTCGTGCCGAGTTTGTTCACCGGCTCATTGATTGCGCGCTTCGGCGTCGAACGCATCGTTGTTTTGGGCTTTGCGCTGATTCTGGCGAGCGCCGTTATCGGCATGAGCGGGCTCACCCTGTGGCATTTCTGGTCGGCATTAATACTGCTCGGGGTCGGCTGGAACTTCGGCTTCATCGGTGCGAGCGCACTCGTCACCCAATGTCATCGGCCGGAAGAGCGCACGCGTGTGCAATCGTTCAACGATTTCCTTGTTTTTGGCTCGATGGCGATCGGCTCGTTTTCGTCGGGCATCTTGCTCACGCTGTTCGGATGGGAAACCGTAAACGCCGTTGTCGTCCCGGTCGTTTTGACGGCCGCGGTGCTGCTGATCTTACTGACATTGCGCAAATCGGCGCGCGAGGTTTAGCCATTCGCGAGTGCGCTGCCGAAACTTTGCCTTTACACCAAAAAGGCTAGAAAATCTGGCATTTCCGACGTTGCTTTGCGGAAGCGTTTTTGGCAATGTCCGCGCGCTTTCGGACCGGGCGGGGGCTCATTCCATCAGTTTCGTCGCTGTCGCGCTCGATACAGGCGGCGCGGCCAGTGCAATCAACCGAGGACCGTTTCCATGACAGTTTTGTGGGTAATCATTGCCTGCGGCGTGCTTGCCATCGTTTACGCTATTTGGGCTACGCAATCCGTCATGAGGTCGGATGCCGGTTCCGCGAAAATGCAGGAGATTTCCGCCGCCGTGCGAGTCGGCGCGCAGGCTTACCTCAACCGGCAATACACCACGATCGGCGCCGTCGGCGTCGTGATCTTCCTGATTGTGGGTTGGCTGCTTGGCTGGCTCGTCGGCGCCGGCTTTGCCGTCGGCGCCGTGCTTTCGGCTGCCGCAGGATTCATCGGCATGAACGTTTCGGTGCGCGCCAATGTACGCACGGCGCAGGCCGCGATCGGCTCGCTCGCTGGCGGGCTCGAACTTGCATTCAAGTCGGGTGCGATCACCGGCATGCTCGTGGCTGGCTTGGCGCTGCTTGGCGTCACCGGTTATTTCGCCTTTCTCACCCAGCATCTCGACTTAGCGGCTAACGACCGCACGGTGGTCGATGCACTGGTGGCGCTCGGTTTTGGCGCTTCGCTGATTTCGATCTTCGCCCGTCTTGGCGGCGGCATCATCACCCAGGGCGCCGACGTCGGCGGCGATCTCGTCGGCAAGGTCGAGGCCGGCATTCCGGAAGACGATCCGCGCAATCCGGCGACCATCGCCGACAACGTCGGCGACAATGTCGGCGACTGCGCCGGTATGGCCGCCGACCTGTTCGAGACCTACG
>JACQTM010000308.1 GCA_016210825.1 Hyphomicrobiales bacterium | reverse complement strand
GAGCGGGCTTCGCGAAGGCGAGAAACCGGTTTCCACGTTTCGGGATCATGTTCTAGCGGCCGAGCTTAGCAAGCTCGGCATCAAGCTCGGGCAACGCCTGGAAAAGATCGGCGACAAGCCCATAATCGGCAACCTGAAAGATCGGCGCCTCTTCATCCTTGTTGATGGCAACGATGACCTTTGAATCTTTCATCCCGGCGAGGTGCTGGATCGCACCCGAGATCCCGACCGCGATATAAAGTTCAGGCGCCACGACCTTGCCGGTTTGACCGACCTGCCAATCGTTTGGTGCGTAACCGGCGTCGACCGCAGCTCGTGAGGCGCCCATCGCCGCACCGAGCTTATCAGCCACCGGCTCGATGTATTTTGCGAAGTTTTCGCGATTTTGCATCGCACGGCCGCCGGAGATGATGATCTTCGCCGAGGTCAATTCCGGCCGGTCGGATTTTGACAATTCCTCGCCGACGAAGCTCGATAGCGCGGGATCGGCAGCGACTTTGACTTCTTCCACCGGCGCGGAGCCGCCCCCGCCAGTCGCCTGGAATGTCGAGGTGCGCACAGTGATGACACGCTTGGGATCTTTCGACTTCACGGTTTGGATGGCGTTGCCGGCATAGATCGGCCGCTCGAAGGTGTCCGGCGCGATGACCTTCGTGATGTCGGAAATTTGCATTACGTCGAGTAATGCCGCGACGCGCGGCATGACATTCTTGCCGGTCGTCGTCGCCGGCGCGACGAGCGCATCGTAGGGACCGGCGAGAGAAACGATCAACGCCGCGGTCGGCTCGGCGAGCCGATGCTCCAGGCTCTCATGCTCGGCGAGCAGCACTTTCCCGACGCCGGCAAGCTTTGCGGCCTCCTCGGCCACGCTCCGGCAACCCTTGCCGGCAACAAGCACATGCACGTCGCCGCCGAGTGCCTTCGCCGCGGTCAGCGCTTTGTGGGTCGAGTCCTTCAGAGCCTTGTTGTCGTGCTTGGCAAGAAGCAGCGTCGGCATCACAGCACTCCCGCTTCGTTCTTGAGTTTGGCGACGAGTTCGGCAACGGAGGCGACCTTCACACCCGACTTGCGTCCGCCCGGCTCCACGGTTTTCAAAATGTCCAGGCGCGGCTTGACGTCAACGCCATAACCCTCCGGTGACTTCTCCTCGATCGGCTTCTTCTTTGCCTTCATGATATTGGGCAGGCTTGCATAGCGCGGTTCATTGAGTCGCAAGTCGGTCGTCACTACCGCCGGAGCTTTTAGCTTTACGGTTTGCAAACCGCCATCGACTTCGCGAGTGACGTTTAAATTTGCGCCATCGATCACGATCTTTGAGGCGAAGGTGCCTTGCGCCCAGCCAAGCAAGGCAGCGAGCATCTGTCCGGTCTGATTGCAGTCGTCGTCGATCGCCTGCTTGCCCATGATGACGAGACCGGGCTTTTCCGCCTCGGCGATCGCCTTGAGGATTTTTGCGACCGCGAGCGGTTCCAGCACCGCGTCGGACTTCACGAGGATGCCGCGATCGGCGCCCATGGCAAGCGCGGTGCGAATAGTCTCAGCGGCCTGCGCCGGGCCGATGGAGGCACATACGATCTCGGTTGCCTTGCCGGCTTCCTTCAGCCGGATCGCCTCCTCGACGGCGATCTCGTCGAACGGATTCATGGACATCTTCACGTTCGCGAGCTCGACGCCCGAACCGTCCGCCTTGACGCGAATTTTGACGTTGAAGTCGACGACCCGTTTCACGGGCACCAGGATTTTCATGTCCCCTCCCTCGGGGGCGAAAGCGCGGGCAACCTAATGGTGGCGGCGGCGGAGTGTCAACGTTTTGTCATCAGCGATTCGCACCGGGAACCCAGAGCACATCACGAACGCCTTTGTCGTTGGCATAACGGCTGGCGACGAACAAGAAATCGGACAAGCGATTTGTGTATCGAATCAGCGCCGGCGAAACGATCTCACCCGGTTTGTCGGCGAGTTCGACAATCATGCGCTCCGCACGCCGGCAGATCGTGCGCGCGAGATGAAGATAGGCGGCGGCGGGATTGCCGCCCGGCAACACGAACGACCGTAGCGGGCTCAGATCCTTATTGAGCGCATCGATTTCGCTCTCCAGTCGTGCAACCTGCGCGTCAACAATCGATAGCCTTTCGCCGCCGGGACCCTTGGCTTTGTCGGGTGACGATAGATCGGCGCCGAGATCGAATAGGTCATTCTGCACGCGCGCCAACATGGCATCGAGCAATGCATCTCGTGTGGTATGCAGACGCGCAAGCCCGATCGCGGCATTGGCCTCGTCGATCGTGCCGTAGGCGGCAATGCGTAGATCGTACTTTTTTCGCCGCGTTTCGTTTCCGAGCGCGGTCGTTCCGTCGTCGCCGGTACGCGTATAGATGCGGTTGAGGACGACCATCGCGCGTTCCGGTCTAACGGCCCATGATCCAGATAGCCGCCATGATGACAATAATGGCGATGAATTGCAGCAGGACGCGCAGTCGCATCAGCCGCTGCGAGGTATTGGGTGATCCGCCGCGCATCATGTTGACGAGGCCGAGCACCAGGACGACGGCCACAGCGCCGATCGCTATTGGTACAACGAATTGGGACATAAAACCGGACATTGCCTTCCTCTTATCACCGGGGAGGCTCATCCGCCACCGCACCGCAAAATCAAGGTCTGCCGACCGACACCTTCAGCCGGTCAAATGTTTCTCGATTTCATGCACCGGCATGCGTACGAAATCCTTGTCAACCTCCTGGCGCACGGCTTGGCGGACCGCCGGTGAATAGGCGGACCGGATCATGCCCAGCGCACGCGGTGGCGCCACCATGATGAGCGAGCGGGCGTGTCCCGAATTCACAGCCACGTCGAGATGGTGAGCAAGATCGTGCAGAAACGTGCGTTCTGCTTCGTCGTGCCAATCTGTCTGCCCGACAGCGCTGCGCGCAGAACCGACGGAACTGATCGAGCGACCTGGCGCATCGGCGCCCTGGACATGGGTCGGTGGATTTTTCTGCTCAAGGACTTCTTTCGTTCTCAGATTGGGGAATTTCTCATCACCGGCATTTTCCAGAATCAGCGCCTTACGGCCGTCGCAAACAACGATCCAATCGCCCTGACCGATTTTTACTTTCAGCATGGCTTTCTCCCGAATGAATAAATCTTACACAAAATCTTTTGACCGGGTTTGCGCTGGATCAACGATTGGGCGTCAATTCGGTTGCTTTCGTTGAGTAGCCGCTTGGCGATGACATGACCGACATTTGTCATCGCCTTGAACATGGCGCTAGTTACTGCCATCGAGCAGCCGCTTGGCGATGACTTGCGCCTGGATTTCAGCCGCACCCTCGAAGATGTTGAGGATGCGCGCGTCGCACAGGATTCGCGAGACCGGGAATTCCAGCGCAAATCCGTTGCCGCCATGGATCTGCACGGCGTTGTCGGCCGCAGCCCAGGCAACGCGCGCGGCCAACAGCTTGGCCATGCCGGCCTCGAGATCGCAACGGCGCCCGGAATCCTTCTGTCGCGCGGCATAATAGGTGAGCTGGCGCGCAATCATGATCTCGCCCGCCATCATGGCGATCTTGTCGGCGACGCGCGGGAACTCGACGATCGGCTGGCCAAATTGGCTGCGCTGCTGTGCGTAGCCAAGCGCCTGTTCCATCGCCGCCTGCGCGACGCCGATGGCGCGCGCCGCGGTCTGGATGCGGGCGGACTCGAAGGTTTGCATCAATTGCTTAAAGCCCTGTCCCTCGACGCCGCCCAGCAGATTCTCGGCCTTCACCGCGAAACCCTCGAACGCGATTTCGTATTCTTTCATACCGCGATAGCCGAGTACCTCGATCTCGGTGCCGGACATGCCCTCCGCCGGAAACGGATTGTTGTCGGTGCCACGCGGCTTTTCCGCGAGCAGCATGGAGAGCCCGCGATAGCCATGTTCCTTGGGGTTGGTGCGCACCAGAAGCGTCATGAGATCGGCGCGGACGGGATGAGTAATCCAAGTTTTGTTGCCATAGACTCGATAGACGTCGCCGTCGCGCACCGCGCGCGTCTTCAATGCGGCAAGATCGGAACCGATATTCGGCTCGGTGAAAACAGCCGTGGGCAGGATGTCGCCCGAGGCGATGGCGGGCAGCCATTTGCGCTTTTGCGCGTCGGTGCCGCTGCCAAGGATCAGCTCCGCGGCAATCTCCGAGCGTGTTCCGAGCGAACCGACGCCGATGTAGCCGCACGACAATTCTTCCGAGACGACGCACATGGATTCCTTGCCGAGACCCAGTCCGCCAAACTCCTCGGGGATGGTAAGACCGAATACGCCGAGATCGGCCATGTGCGCGATAACTTCAAGCGGGATATAGCTGTTCGTCAGGTGCCATTGCTGCGCCTTTGAGGCGACTTCGCTTTTTGCGAACTTGCGCATCTCCTCGCGGACCGATTCAAGCGTATCCTCGAGACCGCAAGTGCCGACGGTCGCGCCGTGCCGGGTGCGCATCAGCTCGACCAGGCGGGCGCGGCGCTGCGCGGTGTTGCCGGATACGATTATCGACTCGATCGAGGGCGACATGCGCGCCGCAACTGCCTGGGCGGATAGCCCAAGATCGGCAGGACGGACAATCTCGCCCTGACTCATGGGAATGCCGCCGAAAATCTGAGCAAGAAATTCGCCAGCGCCAATGCGGACGAGAAGCTCCTCGATTTCGCCCAAGGCGCCGGTGGCCTGCTGGCGCTCTGCATAGGCCGCGAGTTGGCGCACCGCCTCCACATAGGTAGCGATCCAGGCGAGGCCGTGCGTCGCCCGCTGTTCGCGGTCGAACAACCGGTCCACGATGCGGCCTTCAACCATCACCCGTTCGCGGATCTTGGCAGTCGAGTCGGCGAGCAGTGCCTCGATCCCAAGTATCGCATCCCGGAGCATGGCGATGAGATCGTGCCCGGTAGCAAAACGGGGAGCGGCAAGCGACATTTTTCCCTCTGATCATGAATAGGCCAGCGCCCGGCGGCCCGTACTGACACTACGCGTGCAGTGCACAAAAGCAACCCGATAGAATATTGGCTCAACAATGCCCGGGGCTATGCCTCGGCAGAGGCTGGCTGCCCCATAAATGCACCGGATCAGCATCAGCTAACCGAGCTAATGAGGCCATGGGTGAATTTTTTCCAGTTATTAACCATTTGACGGTTTTCTGACGGCCATGCCCTCTGCATCCTCGAATCCCAAATCTACCGCACGCAATGGGCCTTTCGCGTGGGTCACTAACTTCGCGTTGGGCCGTCTCGTCGGCAAGCTGTCGGTCCGCACTCGCATCATCGCGATCGCGCTGATCCCCGTTGTCGGTTTTGTCGCCAATGGCATCGCCTATCGCGGCGGCGAGACGGAGGTCGGCGACGCCTTCGCGACCATGAACAAGGCTGCCGAGATCGCGGACGCCAGCCGCGAATACAAGGCAGCACTCGCGAATATGCGTATCGCCGCCCGCGACTTCGCGGCGCGGCCCAGCGATGGGATGATCAAGGCGTTTGAGGAAGCACAATGGCGCGCGCTCATAAACATCGAGACAGTGGTAAACTCTCTTGGCGACGTCGGGCGAATGGAAATCGATTCGTTGCGGGTGCGCCTGGATTCGGTGATGTCGCGTTTCGGCGAAGTCGTTCGTGAACAGCAACTCCTGGGATTTACCGAAGATGACGGTATTCGCGGCCGTTTGCAAAAATCGGGTTTGAAGGTCGAGGGCATCATCAACGATAATATGTCATGGGTCGCCGAACTCGACGCCAAGCGGTTGCTGATTTCATTGTTGTCGATGCGGCGCTACGAGGCTGACTACCGCATCAATCGAATGCTGCTGATCAAGAAATTGTTCTTCGACGAATATAAAAAATTTGTCGATACTTTCGCGCTGATCAACGGCGCCCCCACCCTTAAGAGCGAACTTGAAAGTCAGGTTAAAGTTTATACCGACACCTTTGCCGAGTGGATCGCAAGCAAGGATCGAATCGATCCTGCGCTTGCCATTATTGACATCGATACCCGCGATATGATGCCGGCCGCCGACCAGATCGTCACCACGGCGCGCGAAAGAGCCGTCTCGGCCTCCGCCGCTTTAACAACCTCGCAGGCGCGCACGAAAAACATCATCATTCTCGTTGGCTGCGCCGCCGTCCTGGTCGGGCTGATTTTCAGCTGGACGATTGGGCGCAGCATCACGCGACCACTCAGCGGGCTTGCAACGGCGATGAAACAGCTCGCCGAAGGCGATACATCGGCCCGCGTTCCCGCCACACGCGCGCGAGATGAAATCGGTGTAATGGCGCGGACAGTGCTCGTGTTTCGCGACACATTTATCGAGCGCGAGCGGCTCGCCGCGACGCAGAGTGAGACCAGCCGTGCACGCGAGCAACGCAGCGAAATGATCGCGGCAACGATCGCGCGGTTCGAAAAATCCGTCGATCAGGTGCTTGCCAAAGTACGCGACGCAGCCGAACGACTGGAAAAGACGTCCGGCAATCTCAATAGCACGGCGGATGCCGTATCGGAGGAAGCGCGCACGGCCGAGAGCAGGGTCAATGCGGCCTCAAGCAATGTTACTGCGGCGGCTGGCTCGGTGGAGGAGCTTGCAGCTTCGATCGCGGAAATTGCCACGCAGGCGAATAAGTCGACCGGCGTCGCCAGCCGCGCGGTGTCCGAGGGGCGCCGTACCGCGGTGACGATGACCGATCTCGGCAATGCCGCGAGCCGGATCGGCGAAGTCGTCACATTGATTCAGGCGATCGCCGGGCAGACTAATCTGCTCGCGCTCAATGCCACGATCGAAGCCGCGCGCGCCGGTGAGGCCGGTCGCGGCTTTGCCGTCGTCGCATCGGAAGTCAAATCGCTTGCCGGTCAGACGGCACGGGCGACTGAGGAGATCGCCGGTCAGATCGGCGCGATCCAATCGGCCGCCGCCGACGCAGCACAGGCAATCACCCAGGTCAATGCGATCATCGAAGACATGTCAACCATCGCGGCAAATGTCGCACTCACCGTGGAAGAGCAGAATTCCGCGGTCGCAGCGATCGCTGAGGGTGTCAATAGCGCCTCCGCCGAGGCACGAACCGGCGCCGAGGCCATGAGCCGGGTTGCTGGCACCAGTGCCGATGCGCGTTCGACGGCCGCAGATGTCAAGGCGCTCGCCGATACGCTCGCGATCGAAGCCGAGGGTCTCGAAGCTGAGGTGCGGCGCTTCCTGGTCGAAGTTCAGGCTGCCTAGCGCTATCCAGTGGCACGCGCCAAGGTGGTGCGGCTGCCTCTTGCATTTGCGAATGTTGCAAGGTGAGGTCTTACGCTTCAGGGAGCGAAGGCCGGTGTCCATTTTCATTCATTGGTGGCGCATCGCACTTGCTGCCTTCTGGCATTTCAACGACGACGACGGCTGGGCCATTGCGAGCCACATCGCGCTGTCAGTGTTGATGTCGCTATTTCCGTTTTTTCTTGTCCTGACCGCGGTCGCCGGGATTTTTGGATCAAACGATCTTGCCGACGAGGCGGCAAAACTTCTGCTCGAGGCTTGGCCAAAGGAAGTCGCGGGGCCGATAGCGCTTGAGATTCATAGCGTCCTGACCAGCGCGCAAGGCCAGGTACTGACAATTGGCGTCGTGCTTGCGCTCTATTTTGCCTCGAGCGGCATCGAAAGCCTGCGTATCGGACTCAACCGCGCCTATGGTGTGGTCGACCCGCGCCCGATGTGGTTATTGCGCGTAGAATCGATCGGATATGTACTATTGTCGGCCGTCGCGCTGCTCGCCCTGTCGTTCCTCGTCCTGTTTGCGCCGTTGTTGTGGAAAACGGCGGTGAAGTATGTGCCTGCGCTCGAACCGTTCGGCGACATTATCACGCTAGCGCGCTTTGGAATTGCGACTGTGCTCATCTTCGTCCCGCTAATTGTCGTACATCTGTGGCTTCCGGCAGGCCGCCGCCGGCTGCGCGACATCTATCCGGGAATTTTGGCGACACTGGTGCTGTGGCTCGTCGCCGGCGCGTTGTTCGGCCGCTACCTCGCCGATTTCGCCTTCACCTATTCGATCTATTACGCCGGCCTTGCCTCGCCGATGATCGCGCTCGTCTTCCTCTACTTGACGGCGTCGATCTTCATTTATGGCGGCGAGCTGAACGCGGCGATCGCAAAATCACGCACGAAATCCGATCGGACGACGGCCTAACTTAGACGCTGGTCGCCGTTTCGGTCACGTCCTCGAGGTTACGCAGGCCCGTGCGCGGCGAATTAACCAGCACCGCCATGTTGCCGGGCGCGTGCTGATTTTTCCACATCTTCTGGTGCGCCAGCGGGATCTTCTCCCAGGGAAAAACCTCGCTCATGCACGGGTCGATACGGCGATCGAGCACGAACCGGTTGGCGGCGCTTGCCTGTTTCAAGTGCGCAAAATGCGAACCCTGGACGCGCTTCTGTCGCATCCAAACGAAGCGCGCGTCGAATGTCAGGTTGAAGCCGCTGGTACCGGCGCAAAACACCACCATGCCGCCACGTTTCACCACAAGGCAGGATACCGGAAACGTCGCCTCGCCCGGATGCTCAAAGACGATATCGACGTCGCGCTTGGCGGTGATGTCCCAGATCGCCTTGCCGAAGCGGCGGGCTTCCTTCGCCCAGTCGTTGTATTCAGGCGTGTTCACCTTGGGCATCGGACCCCAGCACGAATAATCCTTGCGGTTGATGACGCCTTTGGCGCCAAGTTCCATCACGTAGTCGCGCTTGCCCTCATCGGAAATGATGCCGATGGCATTAGCGCCGGACGCCGCGCAGAGCTGCACGCCGAACACGCCCAAGCCTCCCGAGGCGCCCCACACCAGCACGTTGTCGCCGGGCTTGAGCGTGTGCGGCGGATGGCCGAACAGCATGCGGTAAGCGGTCGCGAGCGTCAGCGTGTAGCAAGCCGACTCTTCCCAGGTCAGATGCGCGGGTTTCGGCATCAATTGACGCGACTGTACGCGGCAGAATTGCGCGAACGAACCGTCCGGCGTCTCATAACCCCAGATGCGCTGCGACGACGAGAGCATCGGATCGCCACCATTGCATTCCTCATCGTCGCCATCGTCCTGATTGCAATGAACGATGACCTCATCGCCGACCTTCCAGCGCCTCACTTTCGACCCGATCGCCCAGACGACGCCGGCGGCGTCGGAGCCAGCGACATGGAAAGGATTCTTGTGAACGTCGAGCACGGAAATCGGCTGACCGAGCGCCGCCCAGACGCCGTTGTAATTGACGCCGCCCGCCATCACGAAGACCAGCACTTCATCGTCGCCGATTGCCCAGGTCGGCAGTACTTCGACCTGCATCGAGGTTTCCGGCGGGCCGTGGCGCTCCTTGCGGATCGCCCAGGCGTACATCTTCTCCGGCACATGACCGAGCGGTGGAATTTCACCGATGGCGTAAAGGTCCTTCACCGGCAGCGCCTTGGGCGTCAGTTTCGCAATGGCAGCCATGCCGCCCTCCCGGCTCAGTCTTGCGACAGCGTAAAGTCATCTTGCCCGAACAGTTATTGCGCTGCAACAGGAGCCTCAAACTCCAGGCGTGGGTGCATTTTTGCCACGACTTGAATGCAACAAATCACTGTGGCTGACAGCGATAGGCCGGCGCGGTATCATCCCTACGCTGCAACGCAATAAAGTCGCGGGGGCGACCGCGCAGCAGGCTCCCGCATGTAGGGAGAACGGATCATGGGGATCGAAAGTCTGGTTGTCTGGCTGATCGTGGGCGCCATCGCTGGCTGGCTCGCCGGCATGATCGTCAAGGGCTACGGCTTCGGCCTGATCGGCAATATCGTCGTGGGTATCGTCGGCGCGTTCATTGCCGGCTTTCTACTGCCGTGGCTTGGGCTCGGCCTTCCGACTGGCTATGTCGGTGACATCATCTATGCAGTCATCGGCGCTATTATCCTTCTGGTGATTATCGGATTCGTCAAGAGAAGTTAGAATTTCTCTGTGATCAGGCTATGGATCAATCCGAAAGAAAATGGACAAAGTATGGGGGCGCATCAGTTGCGCCCCCTAGCTTCTAACGCTCCTATCAAGCCTCCTCTTAGATATTTCAGTGAGTGTATTCGGAACTGGTTCATTACCATTAGAAAAGAAAGGGAGAGTGTCCATGCGAAAATTGATCTTGGGGGTTCTCGATTTTTTTTGTTTTCTCATAGTTATCGTGTCGACGCTGATTGGTGCAAGAGTAGCTTCATATACGCTAGGAGAAATTGGACTGGTGGTAGGTGGATTAGTTGGATTTATAGTCAGCGCCCTTTTTGCAGGAGGAATTCTGGCTCTCACAGAGATTGCCAAGAACACGCGGCGAATGTTGGAGTGGATGGAAAGAGAAGCAAACCTGCGCGAACGTTCATGATTACTTGGCAGCCATAAGTGGCATTGCGATGCGCGACAAGCCTTGGATCTTCCGCACCTATGCGGGCCACTCGACGGCGGAGAAGTCGAACGCGCTCTATCGGCAAAATCTTCTGAAAGGGCAGACCGGCCTCTCGGTCGCCTTCGATCTGCCGACCCAGACCGGCTACGACGCCGACCACCCCCTTGCCAGAGGCGAGGTCGGCAAGGTCGGCGTTCCCATTTCCCATCTCGGCGACATGCGCGCGCTGCTCGCCGGCATTCCGCTCGCTGAGATGAACACGTCGATGACGATCAACGCCACAGCGGCGTGGCTGCTCGCACTCTATGTGGCCATCGCCGACGAACAGGGTGTGCCGCACGCGGCGCTGGCTGGCACGACGCAGAATGACATCATCAAGGAATATCTCTCGCGCGGCACTTACGTGTTTCCGCCCGCGCCGTCCATGCGGCTGATCAAGGATGTGATTTTGTTCACGCTCCGCGACATGCCGAAATGGAATCCGATTAATGTCTGCTCCTACCATTTGCAGGAAGCAGGTGCCACGCCGGTGCAGGAATTAGCATTCGCGATGGCAACCGCGATCGCCGTGCTCGACGTGGTTAAGGCATCCGGCGAGGTTTCGCAGGAGGCCTTCGGCGAGGCGGTCGGTCGTATTTCCTTTTTCGTCAACGCCGGACTGCGCTTTGTCACCGAACTCTGCAAGATGCGCGCGTTCGCCGAATTGTGGGACGAGATCACCGCGGAACGCTACGGCATCAACGACCCCAAGCAGCGCCTGTTCCGCTACGGCGTGCAGGTTAACTCACTCGGGCTGACCGAGCAGCAGCCGGAAAACAACATCGCCCGCATTTTGCTGGAGATGCTAGCGGTAACGCTGTCGAAAAACGCGCGTGCGCGCGCCGTGCAACTGCCGGCATGGAACGAGGCGCTCGGCTTACCGCGGCCGTTCGACCAGCAATGGTCGCTGCGCATGCAGCAGATCCTCGCCTACGAAACTGATCTTCTCGAATATGGCGACATCTTCGATGGTTCCGAGGAGATCGCGCACAAGGTTGCGGACTTAAAGCGCGAGGCAAAGGAGGAACTCACGCGCATCGAAGCGATGGGTGGCGCCGTGGCTGCGATCGAGTCAAGCTACATGAAGCGGCAACTCGTCGAATCCAATACCGCGCGCCTCGAGGCCATCGAGCGCGGCGATCATGTGGTCGTCGGCGTCAATAAATTTGTTGAAAGCGAGCCTTCTCCGCTCGCCGGCGGCACGGACGCGATCCTGACCGTATCTTCGGAGATCGAAGCCGAGCAGATCGCGCGGCTGAAGGCGTGGCGCGCGGCGCGCGACGACAACGCAGTCGCCGCGGCACTGAAAGACCTTCGCGCCGCGGCGAAAGACGGCCGTAACATCATGCCGGCCTCTATCACCTGCGCCAAAGCTGGCGTCACCACCGGTGAGTGGGGTGCGGCGTTCCGCAGCGTTTTCGGCGAATACCGCGCGCCGACCGGCGTCGGCCGCGCCGCGCGCAATTCGGCGCAAGGGCTCGATCCACTGCGCGAGGAGGTCGACCGCGTCTCGCGCAAGCTCGGCCGGCGGCTGAAATTCCTCGTCGGCAAGCCCGGCCTCGATGGCCATTCCAACGGCGCCGAGCAGATCGCGGTCCGCGCGCGCGACGCAGGTATGGACGTAGTTTATGACGGTATCCGGCTTACGCCGGAGCAGATCGTCGACGCTGCGCGCAATCAGGACGTACACGTGGTCGGCCTCTCGATCCTCTCGGGTTCGCACGTGCCGCTGGTGCGCGATGTAGTTGATCGCATGAAAAGGGCCGGCCTCGATGGCGTGCCTGTCGTCGTCGGCGGCATCGTTCCGCCGGAAGACGCCATCCTACTCAAAGAAGCCGGCGTTGCCGCGGTCTATACGCCGAAGGATTTCGAGTTAAACCGCATCATGGCGGACGTTGTGCGCATCGTGGAAGACCGGGCGGAAAAAGCGGCGTGAGCGACGCCGCGACGCGGCCGTATTTTATCAGTCGATTGTTTTGTCGGTCGTGTCGCGCAGCAAAGCGGGACTCACTGGCTTCATGACATAGAATTTCAATTCACCCTGCGCCATCGCTACGCCGCTGGGCGGACGACCTTGACGCGCACGCTAAGCCCGGCCCGCGTCGCAAGATTGATCAGCGCATCGAGGCTGAATTTATTGATGCGGCCGCGCATAAGATCGTTCATCCGCGGCTGCGTCAGGCCGAGCCGCTTTCCCGCGGCAGCCTGAGTCACGCGCCAAGCCGTAACGGTGTCGCGGATTGCAATCATCATTTCGGCGCGCGCCTTCATGTTTGCCGCCGCCGTGCGCGACGGCTCGATCGCATCCCACACGCTGTCGAAGCGTTGTTTCCTCATCGCGATGCTCCGCGCTTCAATTCCCGCAACCGCGATTGGGCGAGCGCCAGATCGCGCAGCGAGGTACGTTGTGTTTTCTTCGCAAAGGCGTGCAGCACATAAACAGCCTCGGCAAACGTCGCCACATAGACGACACGAAACGCTCCATGCGCATCCCGCACCCTTATTTCCCTGACGCCCGAACCGATGCTCGTCATCGGCTTCCAGTTGTCAGGGTCGAGCCCACGCTGCACGCGGTCCAGTTGAAAACCGGCATCGCGGCGCGCCCGATCTGGAAACGCTTGCAAGTTGTTGAGCGAGTCTCCAAGAAAAACGATAGGCTTCATTCACTCTCGCATCCTATATCAGTTTTGATATCAGCCGTCCACGCGCAAGTCGGCCACCGCCTCGATCGTGTCGCGCAGCAAGGCGGGACTCACTGGCTTCATCAGGAACGCATTCATTCCCGCCTTGCGCGCCGCTTCATCCTCGCCGCTGCGCGCGGAGACGCCGACGATCGGGATGCGGCCGAACGGCGCCGGCAGGGCGCGGATGCGGCGCGTGACTTCGATCCCGTCGAGATCCGGCAGCGCAATGTCCATGAACACCAGGTCGTAGCCGCCGCCGGCGACTGCCTTGATCGCGGCGTCGCCGGTGCCGACAAAGTCCACGCGATGGCGCAGCTCGGTCAGGATCGTGTTGAGCACGACACGGCTGTAAGGGTTGTCCTCAACGCAAAGGATGGCGAGGCTACGTGCCGGTTTTGCCGCGCGCGCCGCCAGGCTGCTGGCCTTCTTTCTCCCATTGGCCCTGGCGTCGGCGCGGACGGCGAGAATGGACAGCCGAAAGGTTGAACCGTGGCCGGGCTTACTCGTCAATGTCAGATCGCCGCCCATCGCTTTGGCGATGCGTTTGACGAAGGCGAGGCCCAAGCCCGTGCCGCCGTAACGCCGAGCAATCGCGGCGCTGGCCTGGGAGAAGGGACGAAACAGCGTTGCAATTTCCTTCGCGCTCAGTCCGATGCCGGTATCGGCGACGGTAAAGCTCAGGCGCACACGGCCGCCTGACGCGGGCGCAGCCGCGACCTGCAGCGTGATGCCGCCGCGCGCGGTGAATTTCACCGCATTGTCGATTAGATTTTCCAGCGCGGCGCGGATGCGCACTGGGTCGCCGCGCACGTTCGCCGGCAGATCGCTCGCAATCGTTACTTGCGACGAAAGTCCGCCGGTGCGCGCCCGCGCTTCGAGCGAAGCACCGATACCTTGCGCCAAGAGCCGTGGATCGAAGATGTCGTCGCGCAGCGCGAGCCCAACCGCGTCGGCGCGAACCGCATCGCAGACGAGCGTTGTAAGTTGAGCGAGATGCTCGGCGGCGCCCTTAATCGCCCGTGCCCACCCGCGCTCGCGCGCCGGCATATCGGACGCCACGAGCAGCTCGGCAAGCGCCAGAATACCGGTAAGCGGCGTGCGGATTTCGTGGGCGAGCGCGGCGAGCGCGGCTTCGGTCTCGCTTGCGCCACGCTTACGCGGCCGCGCCGCCCGCTTGTTGACGCGTTTCTTGCCCCGCCCGGTTGCGGATTTCCCAGCACTGATTCGCGCCATCCCTTACCCCGCGTCAGAATGGCATGGCGTGTCACCCTGAACCACACACGACTCAGGCATCGAGCCCGACCATGCGGCGGATGTCCTTGGCCGTGGCGCCGGCGGCGCGTAATTCACGCAAACCTGTCGAGCGCGTCGATTTCGACAATTTGCGTCCGACCGTATCGAGAATCAGCTTGTGATGGCCATAGATGGGCACCGCAAATCCAAGCAGAGCCTGCAAAAGACGGTGAATATCCGTAGACCGGTAGAGATCGTACCCGCGCACGATGTGGGTGACGCCGGTCAGTGCATCATCGACCACGACCGACAAGTGATAGCTCGTCGGCAAGTCCTTACGCGCGATAACAACATCGCCCCACATCTGCGGCTGCGCTCTCACCAATCCCAACCCGCCATGACCGTCACCCTCCTCCGTCCAGTTTAATTCACCTGCGCGCATAACCGCTGCAGCGAGATCGAGACGCAGCGCATAGGGCTCGCCTCTAGCAATGCGCGTCGCGCGCTCGGCGGCCGGCAATGACTTCGCCGTACCGGGATAAAGTGGCGCACCGTCCGGATCGTGCGGCCAAGATGCCGCCGACTCAGGTTCGGCGACAAGCCGGGCGATTTCCGCTCGGCTTTCAAAACTCGGATAGAGCAAGCCGAGCGCATCAAGCTTTGCCAGCGCGGCGCGATAATCGTCGAAATGCTGCGATTGATGGCGCACGGGTTTCTCCCATGCGACCCCGAGCCAATGCAAATCCTCGTAGATCGCCGCCTCGAATTCCGGACGGCAACGCGTGGTGTCGATATCGTCGATGCGCAGCAGGAATTTGCCGCTCGCCGCGCGCGCCAAATCGAAATTGAGCAGCGCCGAGAAAGCGTGGCCAAGATGCAGATAGCCGTTGGGCGACGGCGCGAAGCGGAAGACCGGTGGCGACATCAACAAAATGTATGTGGGTTGCGCTCGATAACGGGTTGCACGATGGCTCAAGTTGTAGAAGCTCACCGCCGCAATGTCTCATTTCATTCACACTGAGGCCGATCTCAATGCTGCCATTCGGCGCCTGATCAAGGCCGAACCGCGGTTCGCGCCGGTGTTCGATGTCACTGGCCAGCCGCCGTTACGCCGTCGTCCGGGCGGCTTCGGCGGGCTCGCGATGATCGTCGTGGGTCAGCAGCTCTCGGGCGCAAGCGCTGCCGCGATCTGGGGCCGGCTAAGCACTTCAATTGAGCCGTTCGAGCCGGAAGCCGTGTTGCGCACCCGTGCGGACAAATTGCGGCGTGTTGGCTTATCCGGATCGAAAGTACGCACCCTGAAAGCGATCGCAAAGGCCGCGAAAGCCGGCGACCTCGATTTTGGAACACTCGGCACCATTTCCGCCGACAACGCGCACGAGATACTCATCGCCGTGCACGGCATCGGCCCGTGGACGGCGAGTAATTATCTCTTGGCCTGCCTCGGCCATTCGGATGCGTGGCCGGCAGGCGATCTCGCCCTGCAGGAAGCCACACGCATCGCGTTCAAGCTCAAGAAACGCCCCTCCACCGGGGACATGGATGTCCTGGCCAAGCCATGGCGGCCATGGCGCAGCGTAGCGGCGCGGCTATTGTGGTCATATTATCGAGCCGTGAAAGGTCTCGATGGCGCTCCAATGCAGGCGTCGACAAAGATGCAAGCGCCGGTAAGGGAGCCAAATCGGAATGGCCGCAGAGCTCGACGGCCCGCGACTTGAGCCGCGCCGCGGACCGGCCAAACACCTCATTGTCTTCCTTCACGGCTACGGTGCCGACGGCAACGACCTGATCGAACTCGGTCGTGCCTGGCAGCCGCTGTTGCCGGATACAGCGTTTGTCTCGCCGCACGCGCCCGAGCCGTGCGGTCAGGCGCCCGTCGGGCGGCAATGGTTCGCGCTGACATTCCGCGACCCCAACGAGCGCTGGACCGGCGTGCAAAAAGCCGCACCTATTCTTGAACGCTTTCTCGACAGCGAGCTGGCCCGCCGCAATCTTCCCGCCTCTTCGCTCGCCCTCGTCGGATTTAGCCAAGGCACGATGATGGCATTGCATGTGGGGTTGCGCCGTGCCACGGCACCGGCGGCCATCGTTGGATATTCCGGGATGCTCGTCGTTCCGGAGAACGCCAAACCCGAAGCTTTCGCCGCGGAAATTCGTGCGCGGCCGCCTGTCCTTCTCGTGCATGGCGACCGCGACGACCTAATCCCGCCGCAGGCGCTGTTCCTCGCCGCCCAGGGCCTCGCAGCGCTCGACATCCCCGTGGAATGGCACCTATCCCACGGCGTCGGTCATGGCATCGATGGTGAGGGCTTGCGACACGGTGGTGAGTTTCTCGCACGTCGGCTATAGCCGACTTGCGCACTCATGGTGCCGATCTCGGGTAAACCCGAGATCGGTCCACGCCGGTTCAGGGTTTTAGGCTAACGCGATCCCGGGTAACCCCCGCCGCCACCTTCACAATCCAGTCACGCTGCCGTATAGACTATGCCCGCTGCGAAAAAACTCCAGCGCTAGGGGTTTGAGGAGCCTCGTTTGAACGTTCACGTGTCGCCTAACGGTTGGCCGGCCCTGGTGCTGAACGCGGATTTTCGTCCGCTAAGCTATTATCCACTCTCGCTGTGGTGCTGGCAGGACGCGATCAAGGCGGTCTTTCTGGAGCGCGTGAACATTGTCGCCAATTACGACCGCGCGGTGCATAGCCCAAGCATCGAAATTAAGCTGCCGAGCGTCGTTTCACTAAAAACCTTCGTGAAGCCATCGACACATCCGGCCTTTACCCGATTCAATGTTTTCCTGCGCGACAAATTCTCTTGCCAATATTGCGGGGCGGACGACGATCTGACCTTCGATCACTTGTTGCCGCGATCGCGCGGCGGACACACCACTTGGCTTAACGTGGTCGCGGCCTGTGGTGTTTGTAATCTGCGCAAGGGCAACATGACGCCGACCGAATCCGGGATGTGGCCCTCGCAGATGCCGTTCCAGCCGAGCGTGCATCACCTGCATCGCAACGGCCGGCTGTTCCCGCCGAATTATCTGCACGAGAGCTGGCTCGATTATCTCTATTGGGATACCGAGCTCGAGCCGTAATCGGTCAGCGCCTCCCGGCGATCACACCCCACGCCGCCACGCCCGCGAGCGCGAGCGAGATCAGTACGTTGTAGCCCGCAAGCGAAAGCCCGAGGAAACGCCATGCCGCCTCGTCACAGCGCACGACGCTGATCGACTGCAATTGACTGAGCAGGCCGCCGCCCGCGCGCAGATCGATGAGCGGGCCGGAGCAATCCTGTGGCCCAGCCCACCAATGCCATTCGACGCCGGCATGATAGGCGCCGAGACCCGCATTCCAGAGCATTCCGGCGGCGATCACGAACAGGGCAGCGAGCAACACCTTCCGCGATGCACCGGCGGCGACACCGATCACGACCAGTACCGCGAGCGGGATCGAAACATAATAGGCAATGCGCTGTTCAAGACAGAGCGGACAGGGCGCCAAGCCAAGACCATATTGAAACACGTAAGCGCCAAAAATCGTCGCCGCTCCAATCACGGCGATTGCGGCAGCAGCCTGCGCGACGGGATTCGTTTCCAGCGCCTTGCGCAACGTCATCATGCGTTTCTCCAGCACTAACCCGTGAAGCCGTTGACGCTCTTCTTTCACTCGTTATGATCGCCGCCACAAGCCCCTGTGGCGGAATTGGTAGACGCGCCAGACTCAAAATCTGGTGGTGGCAACATCGTGCTGGTTCGACTCCGGCCAGGGGCACCAAAAATAGATCAACGCGGATTGGCGATCATGAACGAAGACACATTGAACACGAGCATCCGCAAATTCCTGAAAACGGTCGGCGTGACATCCCAGCGCGAGATCGAAAAAGCCGTGCGCGCCGCGGCGGCGTCCGGCCGGCTCAAGCCGGGTGCAAAATTGCCGGCAAAGATGGCGCTCACCATCGACGGCGTCGAACTGAAATTCGACGTCAATGGCGAGATCGAAACCGGCTAAGCTGCGTCCAAACTGTTCGACACGACGCGCCCTATCGCGCCGTCATGTTGACGACCTGAACGCGGCGATTCTGATCGGCGTAGGGATTGGCAGGGATCTTCAACTGCTCCTTGCCGAAGCCGATCGGCATCAGGCGATCCGGCGCAACCTTGGCCTGTTCGACGAGGAAGCGCTTGACCGCCTCGGCGCGGCGCTCAGATAGATCCTTGTTGTACTCGGCACTGCCCTTGGCATCGGTGTGACCACCGACCATGAAAGTCGAGCTGCCAAACTGCGCATCGCTCAGGGCGCTCGCCAGCGCCTGTAATGTCGGCAGTGCCTGCGGGGTGATCTGCGCCGAGTTGTATTCAAAGTAGATCTCGAGATCGATCGCGGGCTTCGTCTTTGCGATCGCAGCGACCTCAGTGCGCTCCTCCACCGTGATCGAGCGCGTCGGCTTATTCTTCAGGTTTTCGATCAGGCGTTGCTCCCGCGGATTGGGCGGCGGCGGGGTTGAACTGCCAAGGCCGCGCGTCAGTCCCTTGGGCTTCAGCGCGTCAATGATTTGTTTGTCGGACG
The DNA here is from genome assembly GCA_016210825.1 of Hyphomicrobiales bacterium. GTDB lineage: Bacteria > Pseudomonadota > Alphaproteobacteria > Rhizobiales > Xanthobacteraceae > JACQTM01. The sequence continues at coordinate 7,449 of JACQTM010000308.1, read as the reverse complement.
GTTGCTGGGCGCCGGCGCGTTCCGCTTGCGCGAAAACGAATGAACCCGCCAGCAGGACACACACGATATTGAAAATGCGCGTTGCCATTTTGCCCCTCCCTCGGGGGTTCAGCTTCTCAACTAATTGATAATACCATTACGGCAGGCGGCGCGCATCAGCGCGGTCAGCCGGCGATCTGACATTTGTCGCCCACCGACCGATATCGGTTCAATGCCCGATTCCACCCTTACGACGCCGCTTCGGCGGCGACATTCCGGCGGCCAAAGGCCGCCTCCATCTCGCGGCGGAACTTCACGGCCGCGTCGCCGCTGTCATAGTCGACATCCGACCACTTGATCCGCTCGCCTTCGGCGATGTCGCACTTGAGCTTGACGGTGTGGGCCAATCCGAGCGGCAGATAGCCGGCATCGAGCGACTGATCCGCCGGCGTCTGTTTGCCCCAAACGCAAAAACCGCCCTCACCGTCGAGAATCTCACCTTTTTTAAGATTGCGCTTTGCGGTTGCCACAACATCGGAACGAAAGCCAGTCGGCACCCCGGTAGGCTCGTTACGCAAGGTCGCGGAGGCGACCGATATGCCAAGCTCCAGCCCGATCATGTGGACCGGGCGGTAGAGCGCGGCAAAGCGTCCACTTTTATCTGGCAACAGATGATACTCCCGGAAACAACGGCGGGCGTATTCGCTTTCGCCCTCGAACACCACATAGGTCCCCATCGCCAGATGATGCGGCACGTCGCGCTCGGCCCGATCGACCGATGACACAACCTCGGTGACGCCCGCTTTTTCCAACGTACCGCCGTCGCTTCGCGGCTTGCACACGTCGGCCAGCTCGAAGCGCGAAGCCGGCGGAAAACCTAATCCCCCGCTCTGCGGCACAAGGCCCGTAGCGTTGCAGACCGCCGTCATCTCAATGCCTGACTTGGTGCCGTCGATGAAACTGTTGAACATCTTTGGGTTGATCGAATTGCGATCCTTGATCTGTAGATATTTGTCGAGGATGTCCCAGACCGTTTCCGGCGTGGAGCGGTGATAGGTCGGGTGGTAGCGCGTGCCTTTGCCCGCAGCGATCACCTTGAAACCGCACGCGCGCGCCCAATCGACATGCTCGCAAATCAGCGCCGGCTGATCTCCCCAAGCAAGGCTATAGACGATGCCCGCAGCCTTCGCCTTGCTTGCAAGCAGCGGACCTGCGAGCGCGTCGGCTTCCACGTTGACCATGACGATGTGCTTGCCGTGCGCGATCGCATCAAGCGCGAAGCGAATTCCGGTTTTTGGATCGCCGGTCGCCTCGACAATCACTTCGATGTCGGGAAACGCGATCATCGCGCGGGCGTCGTCGGTGACGAAGGTCCGGCGACGCTTGAACGCATCGCCAAGGCTGCTTGCGGTAAACTCCCGTTCATCCCAGCCCGCATTGCGCAACTGGCTGCGCGCCCGCTCGATATTGAGGTCGGCAACCGCGATAACGTGCATCCCGCGCGTCAACCGCACTTGCGAGAGAAACATCGTCCCGAACTTGCCCGCACCGATCAGCCCGATGGTGACCGGCCGCCCCGCGGTTTCACGCTCCATGAGCTTGGTGGAAAGATTCACTAAAAGAACTCCGTGTCATCCGTTGCCGCAAAGCGAAACACAGTGCCATTCCTGACACAAGACAGGTTGGCAAGAATGAGTGTTGCGCAGATCAGAAATCGGCAGGTACTGTGCGCCTTCGGACGAGCGAGTTTTGTTGACCAGCGAGGTTCTCAATTTCCGGATTTTGTCGCTAGCGTGGCTGCGGCTCTTGGCATGCCGCGCGCGTAACATAGGTTTCGATCGCACAATCGCCGTCTGCCGGCGCGCGCCCGGAAAGCCAGACACGCACCGGACACTTCCGGGCCGATTGTGTGTCCAGGCTTTGACCGGTGGCAAAGCCCTTCGCCTTGCAAATGGTTTCCGCTGCAGCACGGCAGTCGGGTGAGCCATTCGGCGCAAGTACGCAGCGTTCATTGCCGGAGACAACGCGGGTCGAGGACAATCTCGCCATCGCATCGGTCGCTTCCTTCGCCGCATCGCCGGCGCGATCGCCGATTTCCGACAACGATCGCCCCGCCTTCTTCATGTTGGCATTAAACTCGTCAGCGGATTTTTTCATGCTGGCGTTGAATTCCTCGGCGGATTTCTCGAACCACTGACCAAGCTGCTCGAGGAAGCCAGGATCTTTTTTCGGCGCAGCCGACTGCGCAACCGGCGCTTGAGGTGGTAATTGTTGCGCGGCTGGGGGTTGTTGCTGGGCTTGCGGGATGGGCTGTTGTGCCGGCGGCGCTTGCTGCGCCGAAGTGCCGCACCCAAATGCCACGACGAAGACACCGGCAAAGAAAATTACCCACCGTCCGCGTATAGCGGGCCGGATTACCGCGTCGCTTCGAAACCGGTCAGTCATGTTAGTCCCGCTGCTACCAACGGCGCGCACGCCGCAACGGGCCTCTCCAACACCATCATACATCAAGCGCCGAGATGGCGAAATTGAGATCGCACGGCTAACCCGGTCAGAATATGTACACAGCGGCGATAATGCCGGCGACGAGCACGACGGTTCCGATCGTCACCCAGAACCCGAGCCGTTCTTCAAGGATGACGCGCGCACGCGCGCCATAGCGATGAAGTAGAAATGCGAGCAGATAGAACCGCATGCCCCGCGCGACAAACGAAAACAACACGAACAGGACAAGGTCGTAACCGGCGAAACCGGACGTGATCGTGACGATTTTATAGGGGATCGGCGTCAGTCCCTTGAGCAGGATGATCAGGGAGCCATAGCGGGCATAGGCTTCGCGAAATGCCTCAACCTTATCGCCATAGCCATAGAGTTGAATCAGCCACTGCCCGATAGAATCGTAGAGCAACGCGCCGATCGCATAGCCGAGGACGCCGCCTGCGACCGAAGTCGCCGTGCAAATCGTCGCGTAGCCCCAGGCTTTGTCGGGCCGCGCCAACGACATCGGGATGAGCATCACATCGGGCGGAACGGGGAAGAAAGAGCTTTCGGCAAACGAGACTAGTCCCATAAGCCACGTGGCGTACGGCTTGCCGGCGGCGCCGATGCACCAGTCGTAGAAACGGCGGAGCATGAAGATGGCCTATCGATCCAGCGCGGGATAATTTATCGACATTCGCCGAACGCGCCGGGCGCGATCTGCAACGAGCGGAGTCAACGGCGCTTGCGCGCGCGCCGCGCTTCCAGCGCTACCACTTTTCGACGTGACGCGTTAGCCGGAAGATCTTTCGGTACCTTTTCCGCGATGCCGAACAAACGCTCGCGGCGCGCCATCTCCGACCATACATCGCTCGGCTTGACCCCGGCGGCAACCCAAAGCACGACCAGATTGTAGATCAGGTCGGCGCTTTCGCGCGCCACGGCTTCGCGTTCGCCATTCATGGTGTCGATAACCACCTCGACCGCCTCCTCGGCGAGTTTCTTGGCCATCTTGGCGCGCCCGGCGCGCAGCAGGCGCGCTGTGCGTGACGACGCCGGATCGGCATGCTTGAGGGCGATCACGCCCTGATAAAGACGGTCGATCGAATCACTCATGACGCGGCAGAATACTCCCAATCCCGCAAGCGACCGTTAACGAACGGCCCGCCGGCGGCAAATGGCCCGGCGCGGCGCGCCGGGCTTACGGTCGCGTGCCCCCGGGGTTTCCGGGGCTCGACCCTCACCAATAGCGGTAATAGTGGCGCCGGTAGGGATAATACGCGTAGGGCGCCGGCCCGTAGTGATAATAATAGTTACGCTCGCGGGCCTTGCGGTACTCGCGCGCCGCGGCATAGGCGCCAATGGCGCCGACGATTGCCGTGAATGCCGCGATCCCCGCCCGGTTGTTGTAGTGGCGGCGGTAGCGGCGCCGGTGCGAGCTGAAGTCAGTGTCGTCCGCCGGTTCGGCTGTTTGCGCCTGTTTTAGCGGTTCGCTGGCGGCAAGAGCCGGGACATCGCCGAAGGAGGTAAGCGCGAGAGCCGCGGCCACGGCCGTCGCGATCATCCGATTGGTTCCGGTACGCATGTTCTCACCTCCGAATTCCATATACGCAAAACCTGGGGATCGGTTCCGGCGGAATCAAGGCGGTGCGGCGGCAAGCGATGCGGCCGATCAGCGCCCGCACATTCTTGTTCTTCCGCCTTATTCGTCCGCGGCGAGCAATGTGGCGTTGCCGCCGGCCGCGGCGGTATTGACCGTCACCACCTGCTCGCTGGCAAATCGCTTGAGATAATTCGGCCCGCCAGCCTTCGGCCCCGTCCCCGACAGTTCGCCACCGCCGAATGGCTGCGAGCCGACGACGGCGCCGATCATGTTGCGATTGACGTAGACATTTCCGTTTCCGAGGCGGCCGACGATCTTCGCGACCGTTGCATCAATACGTGACTGAATGCCGAGTGTAAGTGCGGTGGCGTTAGCGGCAATGTCCTCGAGGAGGAGATCGAGCTCGTCATTTTTCCAGCGCACGACGTGCAGGACCGGACCGAATACTTCCTCCCTCAGATCGCGCGCACGATCGAGTTCGATCATTGTTGGCGAGACGTAAAGTCCGGCGGCCGGCAGTTGGCGCGTTTCATCCCAGCGAAAACGCACGCGTCCCTGACTCTCCATATCGGCGATCCAGCGATTAAGACGCGACTTGGCGTCGCCATCGATCACTGGGCCGATATGGGTAGAGGGTAGACGCGGATCGCCGACCGCCAGCTCCTGAGCTGCGCCGGCGATCATCGTCAACATTCGATCGGCGACATCGTCCTGGATACAAAGTAGCCGCAGCGCCGAACAGCGCTGGCCGGCCGAACGGAAGGCCGAGGTGACCACATCGTCGGCGACCTGTTCCGGCAAGGCGGTGGCGTCAACAATCATTGCATTGATGCCGCCGGTTTCGGCCACGAGCGGAACGATTGGACCCTTCTTTGCTGCAAGCGCGCGATTGATGGCGTGAGCGACTTCGATTGACCCGGTGAAGACCACGCCCGCGACGTCGCGGTGGGCGACGAGCGTGGCGCCGATCTTGCCGTCACCGGGCACGAGGTGCAGCGCGTTGACCGGAACGCCCGCCGCGTGCAGTAGGCGCACGGCCTCGAATGCAACAAGGGGCGTTTGCTCGGCCGGCTTGGCGACCACGGCGTTTCCAGCCAAAAGTGCGGCGGTGATCTGGCCGATAAAGATCGCGAGCGGAAAGTTCCAAGGGCTGATGCAGACGACGACGCCCCGTCCGCGATAGCAAAGCTCATTCGTTTCGCCGGTCGGCCCCGCCATGATTTGTGGCGCAAGCGACTGTCGCGCCTCCGCAGCATAGTAGCGGCAATAGTCGGCGGCTTCGCGAATTTCGGCAAGGGCGTCATCCAGCGTCTTACCGCCCTCGTATTGCAGGAGCGCGATGAAGCGGCCGCGGCCTTGCTCGATCAGGTCGCCCGCGCGTTGGAGAATGGCGCAACGCGTTTCGAGCGGTGTCACCGCCCATGTGGCATAGCCGGCCGCGGCCGCGGCCATCGCGGAATTCACGATCGCAGCATCAGCTTCAATCACGGTCCCGACTGCGGTTTCGTCGATCGGGGAAATGACAGGTCGGCTAGGACCCGGCAACGCGATGCCGTCGAGTAGCGGCGTTGCTGTGGCGTCTTTCGGCATCGCGGTGCGAACCTCGGCGAGGAACGTGTCGAGGCCAGCGCGATTGCCAAATTCGACACCGGCGGAGTTGCGGCGGCTCGGTGCATAAAGATCGCGTGGCAGGGGAATTTTCGAATGCCGCGCGTCGTGCGGTCCGGAAAGCCAATCCCGTGGACGTTTGAGGATGTCGGTCATCGGCACCGTTGGATCGGCCGCGACTGAAACGAACGAGGAATTAGCGCCGTTTTCGAGCAAGCGCCGTACCAGATAGGCGAGAAGGTCGCGATGCCCGCCAACGGGTGCATAGATACGGCACGTCACCGCCGGCAGGTCCTCCAACAGCGTCTCGTAGAGCGCTTCGCCCATACCGTAGAGGCGTTGGAATTCGAAGCCTTCGACGGTTCCCGCCGCCTCGATGATACTGGCCACCGTCAAGGCGTTGTGGGTCGCGAATTGGGGGAAAAGCCGCGGCCGTGCAGCGAGCAGGTCGTGGACGCAGGCCATGTAGCTCAGGTCTGTCATCGCCTTGCGCGTGAACACCGGATAATCCGGCAAGCCCCGCTCTTGAGCCCGCTTGATCTCGCTATCCCAATAGGCGCCTTTGACCAGCCGCACCGTGAGACGGCGACCTAGGGCCTCGGCGAGACCGTTTACCCATCCAATCACCTCGCGGGCACGCTTTTGGTAGGCTTGAACGGCAAGCCCAAAACCATCCCACCCGGCGAGCGAGGGATCGGCGAGAACTTTGCCGATGACGTCGAGCGAGAGCTCGAGCCGATCCGCTTCTTCCGCATCCACGGTGAAATTCAGATCGTGCTCCTTGGCCCTGCGAGCCAGATCGAGCACTCGCGGTGCAAGCTCCGCGAGTACACGCTCGCGCGAGACTGCCTCATAGCGCGGATGCAGGGCCGAGAGCTTGACTGATATTCCCGGGCGCTGCGGCAGCGGCACATTGCCTGCTTTTTTTCCGATGGCGTCGATCGCTCCGCGATATGCCTTCCAATAATGCGCCGCATCCTGCGCGGTACGGGCGCCTTCTCCCAACATGTCGAACGAATACCGGAACGCGTCATGGGCGCGGGCGCGATCCAAAGCCTCATCAATTGTTTGCCCAATAACGAAATGGGAGCCGAGCAACCGCATAGCCTGGCGGGTCGCCGTCCGTAACGCGGGGAGCCCAATCCGCTTGATCAAGTCCGCCAAAATGGTTTCCGGCGTCTCACTCGCGCGAATAATCCGCGCGCTGACCCCAAGCGTCCATGCCGACGCTGACACTAAAAGTGCCGGCGAGCGCGCCTCGGCATGCGACCAGTCAGCACCCGCGAGTTTATCTTCGATCAGACGATCGGCCGTTACGGGATCGGGAACGCGCAGCAACGCCTCGGCAAGCACCATTAGGGCCAGGCCTTCCCGGGTGGAAAGTGAATAGGCGTGGAGAAAATCCTCGACCCCACCGAGCCCTCCAGTACGCGATCGGATTGCCCCAACAAGCCGGGTGACACGAGTGTCGATGCGCGCATTGGACTGTGCATCCGCCTGTGCGCGCGCTAGGAAGCCGGCGACAAGTTCCTCGTCCGGCGGCGCATAAGGTGCCGCGAAATCGGGCAGCGTGCCTGGCGCTGATGAGTGGCTGGGATCGGCGGGTTCGGACATCGAAAAATCTCCGGGTTAATGGAGTCTATCAGCGCGCCTGTTCTTTACGGAATTCCGCAAGAGGACTACGGCATTACCAAAATCGGCGGCCGTTCAAGCAAAATCACGGCTTCCGATGACCTTGCTGCCTTGCTCTTTCACGCGGCTTGTTCTTTATCTGCATGGGG
>JACQTM010000315.1 GCA_016210825.1 Hyphomicrobiales bacterium | reverse complement strand
GTTGATCATGCATTTACGTCTGGACAACGGCTGATTGGCATGATTCAGCCGGACAATGCCCAGCCTGGTCCCGAAGACAGACCGGTACTGTTCAAGGTCGGATGCGTCGGCCGCGTCACACAGTTCGCCGAGACTGGAGACGGCCGCTATCTCTTGCAGCTCACCGGCATCGCCCGTTTCCGCATCGTGGAGGAGCTCGCGGTGACCACGCCGTTCCGGCAACTCCGTGTCAACTTCGTTCCTTACGCCGACGACTTCATCGCGCGTAAAGGCGAGGACGAGGTCGATCGCGAGGCCGTGCTGAAAGCCTTGACCGATTTTCTCAATGCCAACGATCTCAAGGCCGACTGGGAAGGCGTCGAGAGCGCGCCGAACGAGGCGCTGGTCAATGCGCTGGCGATGATGTCGCCCTACGGCGCGGCCGAGAAGCAGGCCATGCTCGAAGCGCCGGATCTCAAGACCCGGGCCGAAATCCTGGTGGCGATTACCGAGATCGAACTCGCCAAGAGCAAGACGGAGGGCGAGACACTGTTGCAATAACCAACGCCGGCGATTTGCCTTGAAATAACCTCATAACATCCTTAGCTATAAGCCTTAGCAAGATGCTTGGCCGAATTAGGCCGCCTGCGGGCCGCGTGTACGAACGCCAAATTCTGGTTTCAGCCCGTTGCATCGAGCGCCTAATCACTGACAGCCCAGACCACGCGGGGTGTCCCTTACCCCGCGAGACGCGCCGCGCGCTCAGACGCCCCGGCGCGATTCGCCATACGAAAGATTCATCTTTGAAATCCTTTCTTGATCTCGGGCTCATTGAGCCGATCACTCGCGCGCTTGCCGATGAGCGCTATGCCACCCCAACCCCAATCCAGACTCAAACAATCCCGCACGTGCTCGCGGCACGTGACGTTGTCGGTATCGCGCAGACCGGGACCGGCAAGACCGCGGCCTTTGCGCTGCCGATCCTTCATCGGCTTGCCGAGAAACGTCTTCGCCCGGAGCGGCGCGCTTGCCGCGTCCTGATCTTAAGCCCCACGCGTGAACTCTCCGCGCAGATTACCGAAAGCTTTAAAACCTACGGCCGGTATTTGCGCCCGAGCGTCGCGCTTGCCATCGGCGGGGTTTCCACCAGCCGGCAGGTGCGCATACTCGCTGCCGGCGTCGAAGTTTTGGTCGCGACGCCCGGCCGGTTGCGCGATCTCCTTCAGATGGGCGCGCTCCGCCTCGACCGCGTCGAAGTGTTCGTCCTTGACGAAGCCGATCGCATGCTTGACATGGGATTCATCCATGACATCCGCGCCATCGTCGAAAAACTCCCGCGCGACCGTCAGAGCCTTTTTTTTTCCGCAACAATGCCGAAGCCGATCACCGACCTTGCCAATCAAATGCTCCGCAACCCGGCGCATGTCGCCGTGACCCCGGCCGCGACCACCGTCGAAAGCGTCGATCAGCGGGTCATTTTCGTCGACCGGGCCGGAAAACCCGCTTTGCTTGGCGAAATCCTGCGCGGTGAATCGATCGATCGCGCCCTTGTGTTCACCCGCACCAAGCATGGCGCCGATCGCGTCGTTCGCGCGCTGGAAAAAATGAATCTTGCCGCCGAGGCCATCCACGGCAATAAGTCGCAGAGCCAGCGTGAACGAGTGCTGGCGGCGTTTCGCACGGGACGTTTGCGCACGCTGATCGCGACCGACATCGCCGCCCGCGGCATCGACGTCGACGGTATCAGTCACGTCATCAATTACGATCTGCCCAATATTCCGGAAAGCTACGTTCACCGCATTGGCCGCACGGCCCGCGCGGGAGCCGTGGGCGCGGCGATCTCGTTTTGCGACGCCGAAGAGCGCGCATATTTAAAGACCATCGAAAGATTAATCCGGATATCGATACCGGCAACGGATCGCCGCAGCGGCCGCGGTACCGGCGAACGGCCGCCGGTCAAAGTCAAAGCGAACCATTCGCAGAACGGCAAGCACCGCGCGAAACAACATCAGCAACGCGGCAATCATGCGAATGCATCGTCCGACGCGACCATCGCATCGGTCGGCTTCATGCAGCCGGTGCGAGGTCCGCGCCAGCATGCTAATGTGCGCGGCAATCACCGCGCGGCGCGTTAAGAATTTAAGGGGCGACCGCATGGCAAAGGAAGAAATGCTGGAATTCGACGGCACCGTGACGGAGGTGCTTCCGGACGGCAATTACCGCGTAACCCTCGACAACAATCATCTCGTTCTTGCGTACATGTCGGGGAAGATGCGGAAGTTTCGGATTCGCACCGGTGTCGGCGATCGGGTCGTGGTCGAGATATCGCCCTACGATCTCAATCGCGGCCGGATCAACTTCCGGCATAAAACCGAAAGCGCCAGGGGCCCCACGCCCGCGCGCCGGCCGAATTTTCACCGTCGTTGATTGGGCCGTCGCCGGCCCATGCTATAATTCATGACGGGATAGAGCATGATCCCGAAAAAGCCTGCCCCCGGACTTGATCCGGGGGTGGGAACCGGTTTCCCGCCTTCGCGAAGCCCGCTTCGGCGGGCGATGGAAGGTCGGAAAGGATCATGCTCAAACAAAAAACTGGAGCCATGCTCTGATTAAATCGGAACTGATTAGAACATAGCACTGGAGCCCGTCATGGCCGCCACCTCCGATGAAAGCCCCGCCGCCAGCGTCGATCCGAAGCTTTTGGAAATCCTGGTCTGTCCGCTCACCAAGACCCGGCTGGAATACGACGCGGCAAAGCAGGAGCTGATCTCGCGCGCGGCCAAGCTTGCCTACCCAATTCGTGACGGCATTCCGATCATGCTGCCGGAAGAGGCGCGGCGCATCGATTGATCGATCGTGTTGTTTGTCTGCGTCAATGGCGCAAGCGGCGGTGCATAATTATTGAATCTGAGATTTCGTAGTAATGCCTGAGTTGTTGCCCTTTATTACGCCAAATAAACGCTACCGCTTGTTTTTCGATGAAACCGGTAATGGCGACCTTCATGCAGCAAAGAAAGATCCGTATCAACAATATTTGAGCGTGACTGGATTGGTTATTCGGCAAGATATTCATGACGGAGATTTGACCCAGAAGTTGACGACACTAAAGACCGACATTTTCGGTCAAGCGAATGCGTCTTGCATCTTGCACCGGCGCGAAATCATGGATCGCAAGGGCGTTTTTGCTGCGTTAAATGACGATGGGCTACGCGCGAAATTTGACTCAAGATTCAAGGAGATTGTTACTGC
>JACQTM010000302.1 GCA_016210825.1 Hyphomicrobiales bacterium | reverse complement strand
GTGCCTGGCGCTGATGAGTGGCTGGGATCGGCGGGTTCGGACATCGAAAAATCTCCGGGTTAATGGAGTCTATCAGCGCGCCTGTTCTTTACGGAATTCCGCAAGAGGACTACGGCATTGCCAAAATCGGCGGCCGTTCAAGCAAAATCACGGCTTCCGATGACCTTGCTGCCTTGCTCTTTCACGCGGCTTGTTCTTTATCTGCATGGGGGAGACTTTTCGGCCGCCGCAGCCGAGAGGAGCGAAATGAGTAATGTTTGCGTGATTCGGCTCAGCCTGCTTGTCGCGGCAATCGCGGCCGCCCTCGTAGTGCCCGCGCAAGCCGAAACGCGGGTGAAATTGTTCCTCGACTATCGTTTCGAGGGTCCCTCGGCGCCGTATCTCGTCGCCGCTGATCGGGGTTATTACAAGACCGAAGACCTCGACGTGGTCATCGATACCGCATCGACTCCGCTTGAACCAATCACGCGTGTCGCATCCGGTGACTACGATATTGGAATTGCGGACATCAACGCCCTGATCAAGTATCGCGACGCCAACCCGGCGGCCCCGGTCATGGCGGTCTTCATGGTCTACAACCGTCCGCCCTTCGCCATCATCGGTCGCAAGAGCCGGGGCGTGACCAAGCCCAAGGACCTTGAGGGCAAGAAGCTTGGCGCTCCCGCCGCCGATCCGGCAACTGCACCGTGGAAAATCTTCGCCAAGGTTAATGACATCGACGTTGCCAATGTTGCTGTCGATAACGTCGGGCTGCCTGTGCGCGAACCGATGCTTGCAGCCGGACAGGTGGATGCGATCACGGGGCTGTCGTTTTCCACCTATATCGCCCTCAAGGATCGCGGTGTGCCGCCGGACGACATCGTGGTGATGTTGATGGCCGATTACGGCGTGGTACTTTATGGTAACGCGATCATCGTCAATTCCAAATTCGCCGCCACCAATCCCCAAGCCGTGCGCGGCTTCCTCCGCGCGTTGGTCAAGGGGCTGAAAGAAACGATCAAAAATCCACAGAAAGCCGTGGAATCCGTTTTGCGGCGAAACGACGTTGCCAAGAAGGATCTTGAACTTGAACGGCTACGCATGGCGATTAAGGACAATATCGTTACACCCGAGGTTAAGGCCGATGGGCTCGGCGGGGTGAACGCGTTGCGGCTGGCGGCTTCTATTGAACAAATCGGATTAGGCTACGAATTCAAGGCCAAACCCGGCGCATCGGCGGTCTTCGACGCGTCATTTCTCCCCGACATCAATCAGCGCAAGCTGAATTAAGCTAATGCGCCGCCGATGATGCTTTTGCCGTCATTCCGGCGGGTTCGCTTTCGTGACGCGGGCGCAGGATGGAAGCAATGGCGTCCGCAAGTTGTTCACGTGTTTCCCGGTCGCCGCCTTCGGCGACAAAGATACCGCAATGAAGATGTGGCAACCTTGGTAACGGGCCGTTGTCCCAAATTGTCATTTCGCTGGGCCGTACGCGGCTGCGTGTTGTCACCATCACGCCGAGACCGGCGTTGATCGCCGCTGCGAGCGTGGCGATGCTCGCTGCCCTGAACACGGTGTCGTAGGCGAGGCCAGCGTGATCGAGCGCTTCGACGGCAATTCGGTGATATACGCACGCCGGACCGTAAGTTACGAGCGGAACCGGCGCCGTCGTATCAAGCTTTAAGTGTGGACCGCGCACCCATGCAGTTTCTTCCACCCAGTGATGCAACGCGTTGACCGGGCGAGCGGGCGACAAATGCACGACTAAATCGTTCTCGCCCTGCTCGAGAGCCTTAAATTGAAGTTCGGTGCCGCCGCAACGCACATGAAATCGTACATCCGGCCATCGCGAACGGAACTCGCTGAGGATGAGCGGCAGATCCGGTCCGACGAAATCGCCCGGCACGCCAATCCGCAGGGTTTGCGAAGGCGGGGTCGGCTCCGCCAGATGAATGATCTGATCGTTGATCGACAACAAACGCCGGGCATAATTGATAACCAACTCGCCCGTCGGCGTTAGCGTCACGCCGGGCGCGCTCTTGTCGAGCAATTCAGTGCCAAGCAGGAGCTGCAGCCGTTTGATTTGTGCACTCACGGCTGGTTGCGTCACTTTCAACGACTGCGCAGCCTTGGTGAAGCTTCGCAGATCGATGACTGCGATCAACGTTCGCAACAGCTCCGTAGGGATATTGATCATGATTTCGTTGCGCCACTATGGTCGCACTTCCACACCATTTCTCGGATGGAACTCCGCATCGTCCGGTGATGCAGACTCCGCCGCGAATCATTTTACACGGCCCGTGCCGTCTGGCTTCCCGGCGGCGATCACAAGTGGGTTATTGCGGTTCATCGTTCGGTTATATGCTCAAATTACCCTAGTGGAGCCCTGAGCTATCGGGAATGCGCCAATGCTGGCACTCTGGGCCATGACATTCATTATGAAATAAATGAAATAAAATCGGACAAATGGACCTGATCCGCCTTTACGGCCGGGTACTCAGCCTGTTGGGAAACGAAGCCTGGCTCGGCTGGCTTCTGGCTTCGGCGAATGTCGCGCTTGCGGCGGCGCAATTTGCCGAGCCGGTTCTGTTTGGCCGCATCATCGATACCCTCGCCGGCGCACAGGCCAATCCGAGCGCGCTAACATGGTCGGATTTGTTGCCCTTGCTTCTCGCCTGGGTCGGTTTCGGGCTCTTCAATATCGGCTGCGGCGTGTTCATTGCGCTGCACGCAGACCGGCTTGCGCATCGGCGCCGCCACGTGGTGCTGACGAGTTATTTCGAACATGTCCTGCAATTGCCGCTGGCGTTCCATGGCGGCTCGCATTCCGGACGGCTTATGAAGGTAATGCTGTCCGGTACGGACGCGTTGTGGGGGTTATGGCTCGCATTCTTCCGCGAACACTTCGCGGCGTTCGTCTCGCTGCTCATTTTGCTGCCGCTGTCGTTGTTTCTTAACTGGCGGCTGTCTGCGCTACTGATCATCCTCTGCGTCGTATTCGCGGCACTCACGGCACTCGTGCTGCGCAAGACTGGAACGATGCAGAGCGCCGTCGAACGGCACTATTCCGATCTCGCGGAACGTGCTTCCGACGCGCTCGGCAACATCGCGTTAGTTCAAAGCTTCTCGCGCGTCGAAGCCGAGGTCACAGGCCTGAGAAATGTGATCGACCGCCTGCTCGGTGCACAAATGCCGGTGCTGTCATGGTGGGCCGTGGTGGCCGTGCTGACGCGAGCTTCCACCACGATCACGCTTGTTTCGATCTTCGTGCTTGGCACGCTGCTCTATTTTCAGGGACTAACGAGCATTGGCCAAATCGTGATGTTCATGAGTTTTGCGACCATGCTGGTCGGACGGCTCGATCAGGCCGTAAGCTTCACCAGTAACATTTTCATGGATGCGCCGCGATTAAGGGAATTTTTCGACGTCCTCGACACTGTGCCAAGCGTTCGTGATGCAGCCGACGCCGTCGATCCCGACCGTTTGCGCGGCGAGGTCGAATTCGACCACGTCGATTTTTCCTACGACGGCAAGCGTTTGGCTGTATCTGGCTTGTATTTCAAGGCGGCGCCTGGCGAGATGATCGCGCTTGTCGGCGCAACTGGCGCCGGCAAGACGACCGCGCTCGCGTTGCTGCACCGCGTGTTCGATCCGCAATATGGGACGATCTTGATCGATCATCTCGACATCCGCGAGATGAAACTTGCCGCCCTGCGTCGTAATATTGGCGTCGTCTTTCAGGAAATGCTGCTGTTCAACCGTTCGATCGCCGAGAACCTGTTGATCGGCAAGCCAAACGCCAGCAAGGTGGAAATGCGCAAAGCTTGCGAACGCGCGCAGGCACTCGAGTTCATTGAGCGCAATCCGGAAGGCCTTGAGGCCGTTGTCGGCGAGCGCGGCCGATTTTTGTCAGGCGGCGAGCGCCAGCGGCTCGCCATCGCCCGCGCCTTACTGAAAGACCCCCCAATCCTGATCCTTGACGAAGCAACAAGCGCGCTTGACGCTGCCACCGAAGTTAAGGTCCAGGCCGCTCTCGACGAAGTAATGCGCAACCGCACGACCTTTGTCATCGCCCACCGGCTCGCGACCATTCGCAACGCCACGCGCATCCTGATGTTCGAGGGCGGGCGCATCGTCGAGAGCGGGAACTTCGACGAACTTGTCGCGCGTGACGGTAAATTCGCGGTGCTCGCCAAAGCGCAATTCCTCGCCCCGCAGGTACGGCGGCCCGAAGAAGTGGCGCAGCCGGACGAGGGCTGAACGAACTTATTTGATGCGCTCGAGGATACTGACGTAATTCGCCACGGCGGCCCCGCCCATGTTGAAAATCCCGCCGAGGCGCGCGTTTTTGACCTGAATGTCGCCGGCGGTGCCGGTGAGTTGCATGGCTGAGAGGGCGTGCATGGAAGCGCCGGTTGCGCCGATCGGATGACCTTAGGCTTTCAAGCCCCCCGAAGGATTGACCGGCAGCCTGCCGTTCTTCTGTGTCCAGCCTTCTTTTACCACCATGGCGCCGCGTCCTTCGGGTGCTAGTCCCATCGCTTCATACTCGATGAGCTCGGCGATGGTGAAGCAGTCATGGGTTTCGACGAAGGAGAGATCACCGATGCCGATACCGGCGTCGGCCAGGGCGCGCTTCCAGGCTTGCGCGCATCCTTCGAACTTTAAGATGTCGCGCTTCGACATCGGCAGGAAATCCTGCATATGCGCCGCGGCGCGGAAGGCAACCGCCTTGTTAAGCCGTAGCGCGGTCTCCACGTCGGCGAGCACGATGGCCGCGGCGCCGTCCGATACGAGCGAGCAATCGGTGCGCTTGAGGGGGCCCGCAACGTATGGATTTTTCTCACTCTCAGTGCGGCAGAAATCGTAACCTAGGTCCTTGCGCATCTGCGCATAAGGATTGCCGACGCCATTCTTGTGATTCTTGGCGGCAATCATCGCCAGTGCATCGGACTGATCGCCCCATTTCTGGAAATAGCTTCCGGCGATTTTGCCGAAAATGCCAGCAAAGCCGCCGTCGATATCGGCTTCCTCGCGAACATACGATGCCTTGAGCAAAATCTTCCCAACCTCGGGGCCGGCCGTGCGCGTCATCTGTTCGACGCCGACGACAAGAACGATGCGTGCCGTATTGGCCGCGATCGATTTCAGCCCCTGGTGCACGGCCGCGGAACCGGTGGCGCAAGCATTCTCGACCCGTGTCGCGCGCTTGAAGCGCAGATCGGGCGAGGCCTGCAGCACCAGGGCTGCAGTGAAATCCTGCGGGGAGAGGCCGGCGTTGAAATGCCCAAGGACGATTTCATCGACGTCATTCGCGGCGACGCCGGCATCGGCCAGCGCCTCGGTGGCAACCCGCACGATAAGGCTCTCGACGGTCTCGGTATCGAGCTTTCCGAACGGGGTGTGGGCC
>JACQTM010000306.1 GCA_016210825.1 Hyphomicrobiales bacterium | reverse complement strand
TCGACCAAACGATGGTGGCGTAGAAGATCCAGAGCCACCAGCGCGGCAACGGTGTATTGAGTTCGCGCAAGCCGTCCCATTCATGGCCGGTGGTCGGCGTGCCGGTCAGGGCGTCAATCGGTTTCGACTCGCTAGCCATTGTTCTTCAGTCCTCCCGCAACGGCATGCGCGCCGCCTCATCGAATTTCTTTTGGCGCGAAGGCCACAGCGCGTAGACCAGGACGAGAACAAACACACCGAAGAAATAGACGAGGCCCCAGGTCTGGGCGAATTCGGCGAGCGCTCTATAGCTGCTGTCGGTCATTTCGGTTCTCAACGGATGTTTGCTTTGTCGTCATAAAGTTTGAAGTTCACTTGCGTGCCGAGCAGCTGCAAATAAGCGATCAACGCGTCGGCTTCGGTGATGCGGCGAGGGTCGCCATCGAAGTCTCGCGCTTGAGCCTTCGAATATCGCTTGGCGAGCGACTCGGCGTCGGGATGATCGGTTGTCGCCTGGACGCGCACGTCGGCGGCGGCGTTTTCGATCATCTCGCCGGTGTAGGGTACGCCGAGCGCCGCATGCACCTTCAGATCGTCGGCGATGCGCGCATAAGCAAGTTCGGTTTGTTCAAGCCACGGATAAGCCGGCATCACCGTTCCGGGCACCACCGATTTTGGCGCGCGCAGATGGTCGCGGTGCCATTCGTCGGAATACTTGCCGCCAACGCGGGCAAGGTCGGGTCCGGTGCGCTTGGAGCCCCACTGGAAGGGGCGGTCGTACATGCTCTCCGCGGCGAGCGAATAATGGCCGTACCGCTCGACCTCATCGCGCAGCGGCCGGATCATCTGCGAGTGACAATTGTAGCAGCCCTCGCGCACGTAGATATTGCGCCCGGCAAGCTCAAGCGGCGTATAGGGGCGCACGCCGTCGACCTTTTCGATCGTGCTCTTGAGATAGAACAACGGCACAATCTCGACGAGACCGCCAATGGCGATCACAATGAGAATGCCGATGACGAGAAAGATCGAGTTCTTCTCCAAGACCGCATGTCTTGCCCAAACCGACATCGTTCACTCCGCCGGCGCGAGCGCAACGCGGACGGCCGCGGGCTCATTTACCGTTTTCCAAAGGTTGTAGGCCATCAGCAGTGCGCCAATCACGAAGAGCGCGCCGCCCATGGCGCGAATGACGTAGAAGGGATGCATCGCTTCGACGGTCTCGATGAAGGAATATTCGAGGAAGCCGAGCGAGGTGTAAGCGCGCCACATCAGACCCTGCAGGATGCCCGACACCCACATCGCGGTGATGTAGAGCACGATGCCAATGGTCGAGATCCAGAAATGCCAGTTGACCAGCTTGTCCGAATAGAGGCGCTCACGGTTCCACAGCCACGGCACAAGGCAATACATCGCACCGAACGAGACATAACCGACCCAGCCAAGCGCGCCGGAATGCACGTGCCCGATAGTCCAATCCGTGTAATGCGAGAGCGAGTTGACGACCTTCACCGACATCATCGGACCCTCGAATGTCGACATGCCGTAGAAAGCGACCGACACCACCAGCATGCGCAACACCGGGTCGGTGCGCAGTTTGTCCCACGCGCCGGACAGCGTCATGATGCCGTTGATCATGCCGCCCCATGACGGCATCCAGAGCATGATGGAAAAAGTCATGCCGAGCGTTTGCGCCCAATCGGGCAGGGCGGTGTAGTGCAGGTGATGCGGGCCAGCCCAGATATAGAGGAAGACCAGCGCCCAGAAATGGATAATCGACAGCCGGTAGCTATAGACCGGCCGGTTGGCGCGCTTCGGGATGAAGTAATACATGATGCCAAGGAAGCCGGCGGTGAGAAAGAAGCCGACCGCGTTGTGGCCGTACCACCATTGCACCATCGCATCCTGTACGCCGGACCAGACGATGTATGACTTCGGCGAAAACAGTGAAACCGGGATCGCGGCATTATTGCCGAGATGCAACACCGCGATCGTGACGATGAACGCGAGATAGAACCAGTTGGCGACATAGATATGCGGCTCGGTACGCCGCATGATGGTGCCGAGGTAAACGAGGAAATAGACGACCCAAACTACTGTGAGCCAGAGGTCGGCATACCATTCCGGCTCGGCATATTCCTTCGACTGGGTGATGCCGAGGAGATAGCCGGTGCCGGCGATGACGATGAAAAAATTATATCCGAGCACAACGAACCAAGGCGCAATGTCGCCGGCAAGTCGCGCGCGGCTGGTGCGCTGCACGACGTAGAAGGAAGTCGCAAGTAGCACATTGCCGCCGAAGGCAAAGATCACCGCTGATGTGTGCAACGGCCGTAACCGGCCGAACGAAATCCACGGTAGGTCGAAATTAAGTACCGGGAAGGCGAGTTCGAGCGCGGCCCACAGCCCGATCGTGAAACCTGCGATCCCCCAGAACATCGCGATGGCGGTCGCGAACTTGACCGGGCCCATGTTGTAATTGGGTTTGCCGTCGATCGTCAGCGGCGTTTGCGCCGGCCGGCTGTAATAGCGATCGATGATCGCGAACACGGCGGCGATGCTTCCGGCCGCGAAAAGATAGGCATGGAACGCATATTCCGCCGTATAGGCCTTCGCTGCGATGATCAACGACAGAAAGGCCAATATCGCGAAGGCGGCCGCCGTGCCGCCTTCACCGATGGTCATTGATTTGCTGCGCGCCGCTTGATTCATTATCTGACGCCCTCGTCCGCGGAAAACATGGCTGACGCCTGGCTCTTCCATTGAATTTTTAATGATGCATGGACGTGACCATTTTTCCCTTGAGATAGATCAAGGGCGATTGAGAACGACGGAAACGATCACGCATTCATTTCAACCAACGCGCGGCGATTGCGCAGCACGATTCGGCGCGAGCTTGGCAATTCAATTGTTGCTGCGTCTTCGAGCTGGGTCAGCGTGCGTGAAACGGTTTCGATTGTTAGCCCCAGATAGTCGGCGATATCCTGCCGCGACATTGGCAATTCAACGGCATTACCCGTAACACGCTCGGCCATTTCCAGCAGAAACGCGGCAACGCGTTCCTGTGCATTCTTGATCAACAGCATGATGTGATCGCGCGACCGATTGAGTTCTTTCGCGGTGAAGGACCAAAGCTCGCTCGCCAGTTCGTTGTCCCGCGCCACGGCGGCGATGACTGAACTGCGCCGCACGACAATAACGTTTACATTGGTCGTACCCTCGGCCGAAAAGAGATGCACGCCACCGGTCTCAAGACCGAAGATGTCTCCGGGGAAGTGGAATGCGCCGATTTGCCGGCGGCCATCGCTGAGAACCCTATAGGTGCGCACCGTGCCGCTGAGGACCTTGTAGAGGTAATCCGCAGGCTCGCTCTCGCCATAGATTTCGACGCCCTTGGCGAATGACATCGGCGCGCCCATGAGCTCGAGCGATCCGGATAGCGTATGCGTGTGCGCGGGAACAGCATTACCGCCGTCACGGCCGGGCGTCTGCTTGGATGCGAAATTTTGAAGCTGCATTGAGGGGCGCATTGAATTTCCTCCTGAGCTGATGCGCCTATCGTTAAAGCCGTGGGTGGCGAAGGAAAATTCAGATATTGGCCTTAAGGGAATTTCCGTAGGCGCGGTGACGGGCTCGGCAACGGCTGAAAATCACGCTTTTCGCCGGGCGAATTGTCTATTAGGAGCCAGCTCGGACGAACGGCTATGATCCCGCAATCGATCGATGACCAATATGACTGCTCGACAGGAAAAACTGATGCCAGCCACGGCTGAAGCGGCTAAGCCCGATCGGCGAGGCCAGGTGATGGGTTACGCGATTGCGCTTGCGCTTATTGCATCCGCATTCGTCGTCAGGCTGGCTGTCGGGCCGGCGCTCGGCGAGGAAATCCCGTTTTTATTTTTTGTCCCAGTGCTTCTCGTTGCCGGCTGGATCGGGGGATTCGGGCCAGGGTTGCTGGCAACATTACTAGGTCTCGTTATTGGCCTTTATTTTTCCGGTCCGGAATTAACTCAGCCGGAAATCGTCGGTGCCGCCGCTTTCGCGGTGATCGGACTTGGTACCGCGTGGCTCGGCGAACGGTTGCGCCGTGCGCACGCCGCCGCTGCGGTAAGCACCGAGGATATCCTCGCCCGCGAGGCACATCTCAAATCCATCCTCGACACCGTTCCAGACGCCATGGTGGTCATCGACGAGCAGGGAATCATGCACTCGTTCAGCAGCGCGGCCGAACGTCTGTTCGGCTTCACCGCTGATGAAGCCCTGGGACAGAACGTTAACATGTTGATGCCGCAACCTTATCGGCGCGACCATAACAATTACATAAATCATTATCTGCGCACGGGCGAGCGGCGAATCATTGGAATCGGCCGTCTCGTCGTCGGCGAGCGCAAGGATGGCTCGACTTTCCCCATGGAGCTTGCCGTTGGCGAGATGCGCTCCAATAACAAGCGCTTTTTCACCGGATTCATCCGCGATCTGACCGAACGGCAGAAAACCGAATCCCGGCTGCAGGAATTGCAGTCGGAGCTAGTTCATATCTCGCGGCTCACCGCGCTCGGCGAAATGGCATCGACCCTGGCGCACGAATTGAATCAGCCGCTTGCCGCGATCGCCAATTACTTGAAAGGCTCGCGCCGCCTTCTTGAGAACGACGCCGACGAGCGCGCAACAATGGTGCGCGGGGCGATGGACAAAGCGGCCGAGCAGGCTTTGCGCGCGGGTCAAATCATCCGCCGGCTGCGTGATTTCGTCGCCCGCGGCGAATCAGAAAAAAACATCGAGAGCATCGCCAGGCTGATCGAGGAGGCGAGTGCGCTGGCGTTGGTCGGCGCGAGGGAGCAGGGGGTACGCACCCGATTTCTGCTCAATCCCGAACTCGACCTCGTGCTCGCGGACAAGGTTCAAATCCAGCAGGTTTTACTTAACCTGATGCGCAACGCCATCGAAGCCATGGATGGGTCGGCGCAGCGCGAACTGGTGGTGTCCACCGTCTCCGCCGACGACAACATGGTATTAATCAGCGTCGCCGATACGGGCTCCGGCATTTCGCCTGAAATGGCCACGCAGCTTTTTCAGCCCTTTGTAACCACCAAGAAGCATGGCATGGGTGTTGGCCTGTCGATCTCGCGTACAATCGTCGATGCCCACGGCGGTCGAATCTGGGCCGATCCAAATCCGCAAGGCGGAACGATTTTTCGATTCACGCTGCCTTCCGTTAGTCCCGAGGAGTTGAACGATGCCTGAGGTGAACGTGGTTCACGTGATCGACGACGATGAAGCCGTTCGTGAATCACTGACCTTCCTGCTGCGCGCGGCGGAAATCCCGGTTCGCAGCTATGACTCGGCGAAAGCTTTTCTTGCAACAGCCGCCAAGGCCGAACCCGGGTGCGTGGTGACAGACGTGCGCATGCCGGAAATGAGCGGTATCGAGCTTCTGCATGCGCTTAAAGCGTCGAACGTCGCGTTTCCGGTCATCGTGATTACCGGCCACGGCGACGTTCCGCTCGCGGTCGAGGCGATGAAGGCCGGGGCACAGGACTTTCTCGAGAAGCCTTTCGATGACAACACGGTACTCACCGCGATACGCACGGCGCTCGGACGGCATGAGGAAAACAGCAAGCGGCACATGGAACAAGCCGAAATCAGCAAGAAACTGGAGAATCTGTCGGCACGTGAGCGCCAGGTTCTCGAAGGCTTGATTAGTGGGCTTCCGAACAAGTCCATCGCCTTCGATCTCGGAATTAGTCCACGAACCGTCGAGGTCTATCGTGCCAATCTGATGACCAAGATGGACGCCAACAGTTTTTCCGAACTTGTCCGCATGGCGTTGATTGCTGGGGTGGCCGGCGAAAATAAAATTCCCTGATCATAAATATTTTGCGTTGCGGCATCGCTATTTTGAGTTAGCTCAAAGCGCAACTCCTGCATTTGGGTTGGAAATGTTCATGGGCCGCCAGTGTGCGGCTGTTGGAACAATTTAGGATATGCCGTTGAAGGATACCTTGACTGCGCCAAAGCCCATGGTCGCGGTGGTCGATGACGACCCGGCGGTGTGCAATTCGCTGAAATTCTCGTTGGAAATCGAAGGGTTCAGCGTACGGCTTTTTTTCGACGCGGAGGAAATCCTGCGCGAACCTAACCTTTTGGAATATTCGTGCTTTATAATCGATTATAACATGCCAACGATGAACGGCCTTGAGCTGCTTCGCAAATTGCGCGAGCAGCGCGTGCAAACTCCTGCAGTCTTCATCACCGGCAAAGCCGATGCAACGATTCGCGAGCGCGCCGCAGCCATCGACATACCCCTAATCGAGAAGCCCTTCATCGGAAATATTCTGCTCGATACGATTCAGAGCGCCATGGCCAAAGGCGGATAACGGTGAAATTACCGATCAGGCTTCGGCCAACGTCTCGATCGCTTTCGGATTGAGCAAGCGCACGCCATCGGGGACGAGCAGGATCAACTTGTCCTTGGCAAGGTGCGATAACGTACGGCTGACTGTCTCGATAGTCAGACCAAGGAAATCCGCGATATCCTGACGGCTCATCGGCAGC
>JACQTM010000297.1 GCA_016210825.1 Hyphomicrobiales bacterium | reverse complement strand
GGCCGATCACGCGCTTGATGTAGTCAGTGGAATCCTCGCGCGGCAGCCGGAAGACGACGACGTCGCCGCGATCGGGCGCTGAGCCGAAAATGCGGCCGCTAAACAGCGGCGGTGAGAATGGAAACGAATAATGACTATAACCATAGGAATATTTCGAAACGAAAAGGTAATCGCCGACCAATAAAGTCGCCTTCATTGATCCCGATGGAATGTTGAAGGGCTGAAACAGAAAAGTTCGGATGACGAGCGCGATGATGAGCGCGTGAATAATGACGCGCACCGTTTCGGCAAAACCGCCCTCTTTCCGTTTGGCTCCGGACGTCACACTCATCGGCCTCTCTTTTTTCTGATCGTGCTGCGGCGCGCCCCGCGTCTTTGTAGCCGTTGAAATCTATGGGTGCAATCAAGGTCGGCTATAATTCGGCATAACTCATTGGCTGTTCCGTCAAATTTACATCCCCGCAATGCAACGCGCGGTTCCACGTCCCCGGTAAGCATGCGATTTTAAGGCGTCTCATCCTTGACCGCCGAAATGACGACGAAAGCCTGCGCCAATGGCCATTCATCGGTAATCGATACGTCGATTCTTGCCTCGTGGCCGTTGGGTGTGATTGCCTGTAGGCGCTTGAGCGCTCCACCTGTGAGCCGCATTGTCGGTCGGCCCGTCGATAGATTGACTACGCCCATATCGCGCCACCACACGCCGTTACGCATGCCGGTCCCCAGCGCTTTGGCGCACGCTTCCTTGGCAGCGAAGCGCTTGGCGTATGTCGCGATGCGATTGCGGCGGCGTTCGGCTTTCGTGCGCTCGGTTTCGGTAAAAATCCGATCGAGAAAGCGATCGCCGTGCCGCTCGATTACTTTTTCGATGCGGCGAATATCGGTTGTATCCGCACCGATGCCAAGGATCATAGCCGACGCACCTTGGCACGGCCGCGATCCATGGCTGCGCGCATCTTTGTCACTGTCTCGGAGAGACCATCGAATACCGATTCACCTACTAGGAAATGGCCGATATTGAGTTCGACGATTTCCGGCAGTTCCGCAATCACCTCGGCAGTCGCGTAGTCGAGACCGTGGCCGGCATGGACCTCGAGCCCAAGTGTTTTGGCGAATGCTGCGCCGTCGCGGATGCGTTGCCATTCAGTCTCGGCGGAGCGCGCATTGCCAGTCGCGAGCGCCTCGCACCAGGCGCCGACGTGAATTTCGACCACCGGCGCGCGGATCGCCGCGGCCATTTCGATCTGCGGCCGCTCGGGTGCTATGAATAGCGAGACGCGAATGCCGGCGCGCGAAAGTTCTGTCACCACAGGCGCGAGCACGATATGCTGGCGCGCGACATCAAGGCCACCTTCGGTGGTGCGTTCTGTACGTTTTTCAGGCACGAGGCAGGTGGCATACGGATTCGTTTGCAGCGCTATACCCACCATCTCATCGGTTGCCGCCATTTCGAAATTAAGCGGCTTATCGATTGCGGCCTTCAGTCGCGCGATATCGTCGTCGCGGATATGACGGCGATCCTCACGCAAATGCGCGGTGATACCATCGGCGCCAGCAGCAATAGCGACCTTCGCCGCGCGCACCGGATCGGGATGGATGCCGCCACGCGCGTTGCGGATGGTGGCGACGTGATCAATGTTAACGCCAAGACGAAGATGCGGAACCGGCATCACGTCTCGCCTCTTTTCGCCGCTCTCAACCATTCACGCGCGTGACGTCGGCGACCACGGGCTTTGCGCGCAATTGCGCGATGATCGCGGTGAGATGTTTAAGGTCGTAAACTTCTAGATCAATGGTCATCGAGGTGAAATCGGGTGATACTCGCGTCATGCGGATATTATCGATATTGCCATCATTTTCGGCGATCACTTGCGCGATCTGTGCGAGCGATCCTGGCTCGTTCACCGATTGCACTTTTATCTGGGCCGGGAAGCGCTGCGGGGTCATCTCATCGACATCCCAGCGCACGTCGAGCCAACGTTCAGGGCTTTCCTCGAACTCTTTCAACCCCGGCGATTGGATCGGATAGATTGTGATTCCCTCACCCGGTGTCAAAATTCCAACAATGCGGTCACCGGGAACCGCACCGCCATTGGGCGCAAAACGTACTGGCAGATCGCCGCCAATACCGCGGATCGGGATCGCCGAGGCTTTGTTGCCGAGATCGGGCACCTTGAATTTAACGGCCTTAGCGCGTTTGAGACCGAACCAGCCCGTTTCTGCCTTCGGCGGCGCAAGTGGCGCCAATGCTGCGCGTTCTTCCTTGTAATCAGGATACATCGCACGGGCGACATCGGATGCTTTCATCTCGCCGCGTCCGACGGACGCGAAGACATCATCGATCGACGCACGTGCCAGCCGCGGCAAGGCGCCGGTCAATTTTTCGTCGGAATATTCGATCTTGGCTCGCTGGCAGAGGCGCTCGACGATGCGCCGGCCAAGCCCGGCATATTGGCTTCGCACGGCGACCCGCGTGGCGCGACGGATTGCAGCGCGCGCCTTTCCGGTGATGACGAGAGACTCCCAGGCCGCAGGCGGAGCCGCCTGCCCTTTCGAGGTAATGACTTCGACCTCGTCGCCATTCTGTAACTCGGATGATAACGGTGAGATCTTGCCGTTGATCTTGCACCCGACCGCCATATTGCCGACGTCAGTATGTACCGCATAGGCAAAATCGATCGGTGTTGC
>JACQTM010000304.1 GCA_016210825.1 Hyphomicrobiales bacterium | reverse complement strand
GCCGAGACACGCGTGCCTGTCCCTAGGGCCAATCCGGGACGGGAGAAGAAATGATCCAAAAAGATTTCATCAAAAAGAATTGACGATGACGCGGCGGGGCAGGGGGCTGACCGAGGACGAGGACAAGCTCTGGAAAGGCGTCACGCATTCCGTCGCGCCGTTGCGCGCCCGGCCATCGCGGGATAAAGCCGAAATTTCGGCCACGGCTGAACAATCTCCACGCAAGCCGGCCGTCAAGAAATCGCCACCGGCCGCCACGCCGCGCTTGCCGGCAAAGCAACCATCACCGCCGCCGCTCGCGCCGCTTGACCGCAAGCTGAAGTCGCGCATCGCGCGCGGTTCGACCGCAATCGAAGCGCGCCTCGATCTCCATGGCATGACCCAGGCCGAAGCGCACGGCGCTTTATTACGTTTCTTGCGCGGCGCGCAGGGCAAAGGCGCGACGGTGGTTCTCGTCATCACCGGCAAGGGCGGGAGCGGGGTGGGCGAGCGAGGGGTCCTCAATCGTCAAGTGCCGCTGTGGCTACGGCTACCCGAGTTCCGCGATTATGTCGTCGGCTTCGAGGAAGCCGCGATCGCTCATGGCGGCGCCGGCGCGCTTTATGTGCGGTTGAGGAAGAAGCGCGATCTCACAAAATAAACCGGCTCAAGTCCGCGTTCTTCGCCAGGTCGCCGATGTGTTTGTGCACGTAAGCGGCGTCGATCTTCACCGCCTCGCCGGAGCGGTCGGTCGCCGAGAACGAAATCTCGTCGAGCACGCGCTCCATCACCGTCTGCAGCCGCCGCGCGCCGATATTCTCCACGCTGGAATTCACCGCCACCGCGATGTCGGCAATGGCATCGATGGCATCCTCGGTGAATTCGAGGGTGACGCCCTCGGTCTTCATCAGCGCCACATATTGCTTGATCAGCGATGCCTCGGGATCGGTCAGGATGCGCCGCAGGTCGTCGCGGCTGAGCGGCTTTAATTCCACGCGGATTGGCAGACGCCCCTGCAGCTCGGGCAGCAAGTCCGATGGCTTGGCGATGTGGAACGCGCCGGACGCGATGAAAAGAATGTGGTCGGTCTTCACCGATCCGTGCTTGGTGGAGACGGTGGTGCCTTCGATCAACGGCAGCAGATCGCGCTGCACGCCCTCGCGCGATACGTCGGCGCCGATGCGGCCGTCGCGCGCGCAAATTTTGTCGAGCTCGTCGAGGAAGACGATGCCGTTATTCTCGACCGCCTTGATCGATTCCTGCACAAGCTGCTCTTGGTCGAGCAGCTTGTCGGATTCCTCGTTGATCAAGATGTCATGGGATTCGTGCACGGTGACGCGCCGGGTTTTGGTGCGCTGCCCGAGCTTGCCAAATATATCGCCGATCGAGATGGCGCCGACCTGCGCGCCAGGCATGCCGGGTATTTCGAACATTGGCATTCCGCCGCCGGCCTGCATCTCGATCTCGATTTCCTTGTCGTCGAGCTCACCCGCGCGCAATTTGCGGCGGAAGCTCTCCTTAGTGGCGGGGCTGGCGCCGGGGCCGACCAGGGCATCGAGCACGCGATCCTCCGCCAGTAGCTCGGCGCGCGCTTGTACGTCTTTGCGCTTGCGATCGCGGGTGAGCGTAATGGCGACTTCGACCAGATCGCGCACGATCTGCTCAACGTCGCGACCGACATAGCCCACTTCCGTGAATTTCGTCGCCTCCACCTTGAGGAATGGCGCACCGGCGAGGCGCGCGAGGCGACGTGAAATTTCGGTCTTGCCGACGCCGGTCGGGCCGATCATCAAGATGTTCTTTGGCAGCACTTCTTCGCGCAGCTTGTCGTCGAGCTGCAGCCGCCGCCAGCGATTGCGCAATGCGATCGCCACCGCGCGCTTGGCATCGCCTTGGCCGACGATGAAGCGGTCGAGTTCGGAGACGATTTCGCGGGGGGAAAAATCGGTCATACGCGGTTCGGGACTGGCGGTAGTTTGCTGGCGATGGACAGTGATATGTGTGCGATCAGCCACTTTCGCAAAGGTATCCAGCCGACGCCGAGCGCGATGACGGATGTCCCGAGAATGAGCAGCGTCGCAAAAAACACGGCACCCTGGTTTGAGCCGCCGCCAATGGCTGTGAAGTTCGTGCCGGCAATCGCATAACTGATGATAGCCCCGACATAGAGCAGCGCGGAAACCAGCAGCGCGCGGCGATCGATCGCTATCGCGACAAGCGCGAGCATTGCCACGATCAAGAGAATCGAGATCGCGACCGTGTTCGTTACGTTAAAGACATTTGGCGTAATCAGCGAGATCAGCGAATGCACGATCAACGGCGCGGCAAAAAGGTGCAGCCAGAATGCGCAATCCGAATAGCGCGTCACGCGGTCCCGATCCGAGGCATCGAACGTCATGGCTACGGCGAAAACCCCCAATCCGCAGGCCAAAATGACCAGCGAATGGGCAAGGGCGGGCAGCGTGCCGAAAATCATGGCTACGACCGAAATGACCGCAAGGACGAGGCTCACGGCGATCGGAAGCAGCGCGAACGGCAGCCGAAAGCGCCAATAATAGAGTCCCGCAGCGCTTGCGGCGATAAGCGCCTTCACTGTCACGGCAAGCGAAGCGCCGCTTAAACCTAGGCCGCCCAGAAGCAGGTTGCTCCATAACGGTCCGCGTAATTGCGGGGGCGGCGGTGAGGTGAAAGAGGACAAGTCGAACGGGACGGCCTGGAAAACGAAAATCACGAAGAAGATTGAGAGCAGGATACCCGGCAGCACAAGCCGCATCCGGCGGACAAGCAATTCCGATAACACCCAGATGATTCCCGCCGCCACCAGATTCGGCACCGGCAATCCGCCGGTGAAAAAGTTGACGCCAAAACCGAACAACAGAATGCCGATCGCGAAGAAGAAATCATTGAAGCCGCGCATGAATCGAAATCGCTCGTCTTCGTGGCCGAGTATGGCGATACGCGAACGTTCGCGCACGGCGACGAAGGCGCGCAAGGCATCTGCCTGCGCCAGCGTTACGACGCCAGCCTCAATGGCGGCATCGAGATCCTTGCTCTCGATGTTCAAAGCTTTTCCACCGTGACATTTCTATTGGTGTAAACGCAAATGTCGGCGGCGATATCGAGCGCGCGGCGCACGATTGCCTCGGCGTCGAGCGGCCCATCGAGCAACGCACGCGCGGCGGCGAGCGCGTAATTGCCGCCGGAGCCGATGCCAGCGACGCCGGCTTCCGGCTCGAGCACGTCGCCGGTGCCGGTGAGCACGAGCGAGGCTTCCTTGTCGGCGACGAGCATCATCGCTTCCAACCGGCGCAAATAGCGGTCCGTGCGCCAGTCCTTGGCAAGCTCCACGCAGGCGCGGGTGAGCTGCCCGGGATATTGCTCGAGCTTGCCTTCGAGGCGCTCGAACAAGGTGAAGGCGTCGGCGGTCGCGCCGGCGAAGCCACCGATTACGTCGCCCTTGCCGAGGCGCCGTACCTTCTTGGCGTTGGCCTTGATGATAGTCTGCTGGATCGACACCTGGCCGTCGCCGCCAATGGCGACATGGCCGCCCTTGCGGACGGTGAGGATGGTGGTGCCGTGCCAGGAAGGGAGTTGGCCGGGAGCATCGGTAAACGACATACGTTTAAGCCTCGCGCGGACAATGATTTAGGCATTAATGACGGCGTTGCAAAGACCCGCGCCGCCTGTGGCGAATCCGGCAAACCCCTGTTACAAGGCGCGCGGTTCGAACCGACAGGCCGCCATGCGCAAAGGCACAGTCAAGCGCACCACCAAGGAAACCGATGTCGAAGTGTCGGTGAACCTCGATGGCACCGGTGCGGCCGAAATCGCGACCGGCATAGGCTTCCTCGACCACATGCTCGAGCTGCTCGCGCGCCACTCGCGCATTGACATCACGGTAAAAGCCAAGGGCGATCTTCATATCGACCATCACCACACGACCGAGGATGTGGGCATTGCACTCGGCCAGGCGGTGAAGCAATCGCTCGGCGACATGAAAGGCATCACGCGCTTTGCCGATGTGCATGTGCCGATGGACGAAGCGCTGACGCGCGTTGCCATCGACGTTTCGGGACGGCCGTTTCTTGTTTTCAAGGCGGAATTCGTGCGCGACAAGGTTGGCACGTTCGATACCGAGCTGGTCAATGAATGGTTTCAGGCGTTCGCCATGAAT
>JACQTM010000292.1 GCA_016210825.1 Hyphomicrobiales bacterium | reverse complement strand
GCTATTGATCGTTCGCAACGACCTTCTGCAGGAAGATCATGCGGTGGTCGGCGTACGCCACGACGGGCACTGGCTTATTCTCGACAACCGGCGCACGGCATTGCTCGAGGAGCGCCACTTCGACCTGCGGCCATTGTTCGCGCTCGACCGCGATGGCGTGAAATCTTTCATGCCGGCCATGGCCGCATCCGGTGGGCCGAGCATCCTGCCGGGTTTGATGTAAACGCTCAGGCCTTCCGTTCCTCCAGCAGCTTTTCCAGGCGCGCATTGTTCGCCAGTAGCCGCTCGCTGGTGAGGCGGAGGAAATAGAATCCGAATGTCGGATTCTGGAAATAAAGCTCGCGCACCTTGTCGTAACTGATGGTTAGCACCTGGCCGCTTTCGACGCATTCGACGGTCTGGGTACGGCGATTCTCCGGCGTGAGGAAACCCATTTCGCCGACGATTTGTCCGGGGGGCAAATCGATATTGATCTCCTTCACTAGGAATTTGCCGGTCACGGTGAAGAACATTTCATCGGCCCGGTCGCCCTTGCGGAACAGCACGTCACCATTGCGGTAATCGCGTTTGGTCATGAAGGGTTTCAGCCAATCCATCGACAGATCGCCCTGCGAGGCGGCTCTCACCCGCTTGATCAATTTCAGCATCTGATAGAGGCGAACGGAATTGATCGGCAGCAAGGTGATGTAAAGGGCGAAGGTCAAATAGGACGCCGATAACAGCCCGTAGCACAGCAGAAAGAAGTTGCTCGCGATGCCGGCCGACCGCAGTGGCACGATGGTCTTCATCTGGGTCGACGCGATGTAGAAAATACCGCCGATCAGGCCCAATAAGTTCGCCACAGTGAAGATGTGAGACCAATCCATGTCATGCTCCTAAAGCAAAATCGTGCCGTCGGGCGACGCTTGAAAAATTCTTATCGTGGATTTTTAGTTGTGCCAGAAGATGCATTGGCGGACCTGGCTCATTTTCTTTCAGTGTGTGCGCGGCGGCGAGTGGGGCACAATTTACTTACAGATCGATGACGGCACCTTCGGTTGCGACGATAGTGCCTGGCCGCGCCGCGGCTGCTTCCGCACCGAGCCTGTCCATGAAGACGTCATCATGATCGGGATTGTGATGGAACAGGCATAACGTCTTTGCTTGGGCTGTATCCGCCAGCCGCGCTCCGTGCTGCCAAGTGGAATGGCCCCATCCGGACTTGGAGACAATCTCAGTTTCGGTATACGTACAATCGTAGATGACGATATCGGCGCCACGGGCGAGCGCAATGATTGCGGGATCGAGCGCGCCCGGCCGTCCTTCGGTATCGGTCAGATAGGCGATGACCCGGCCGTCGAATTCGAGCCGGTAGCCGGTGGCCCCATCGGGATGGTCGAGCAGGGCTGTGAGCAGCCGCATGCCGGGCCGCGGATCAAGCGCCTCACCAGCGCGAAAATCGCGGAACTCAAGCTTGGCCTTGAAACTCTCGACTTCGATCGGGAAAAGCGGGTGGCTCATCAACCGATGAACGACCTGGCGCATATCCGCGGTCGGTAGAAGATTCCCTGCCCAGAGCTGGAAGCGGTTTCCCTCGACATAGAACGGCGCAAAGAACGGCAATCCGCCGACATGATCGTGATGGCAATGGCTGAAGAAGATATCGACATCGAGTTTAGACGGCGACGTGACGAGCGCATTTCCGAGCGGACGCAACCCGGTGCCGCCGTCGAAGATGACGATCCGCTCGCCGCATCGCACTTCGACGCAAGGCGTATTGCCGCCGTATCGCATCGTCTCCGGGCCAGGACAGGCAATGCTGCCGCGCACGCCCCAGAAACGGACGCTGACTTCCCCCTTCATTGATGGTGTCCCCCGCCCGTCGCTGATTTGTCGCGCTTGCGCGCCTGCGCCTCGATCTCGACGGCCAGTTCCGGATGATGCGCGGTGAAGGTGCGAAAATCGGCGAGATCGAGTACGAGCAGTGTTGTTGGCAGCGTGGTAGTCACGTCAGCGTTGCGCTTACCACCGCCGAGGAGTGCCATTTCGCCGAAGAATGCGCCCGGCCCAAGACGAATGGGATCGGGCTCAACTTCGACCTCGACCTCGCCGGAGGCGACGAAATACATGCAATCGCCTTGCCGGCCGCGGTGCACCACCATGGTATTTTCGGGCAATTCGAGGCGGCGCAGCATGCGCGATATTTCGATGATGCCGGCGGGATCAAGCGAACGGAAGAATGGCACGCCTTTCACCAGATCCCAGTTCTGTACGAAATTATGACGTCGGCCGTCCTCGACGAAACCAGTGGCGAGAATACCGGTCAGAAGTCCGAACACACCGAGCCCGCAGATCATCACCATGCCGCCGACGATGCGGCCGAGCGCCGTTACCGGCACGGCGTCGCCATAGCCGGTGGTGGTGAGCGTGACCACCGCCCACCACAAGGCAGACGGCAGACTGCCGAATGTGTCCGGCTGTGCCTCGCGTTCAACCTGATTGAGCGCCGCCGCAGCAAAGAACAGCACCATCAGGAAGATGACGAGAACGCTGAGCAGCGGCTTCGCCTCGACGCGAATCACGCGGCCGAGCCGGGCGATTCCTGGCGATACGCTGGCGAGCTTGAGCAGCCACAGCACGCCGAGCAGCCAAGCGCCGGTCTTCGGCGCGCCGAAGGCGAGCGCCACCGGCACGGGCAATACCGCGAGCGCATCGATAATCCACACGCCGGATTTCAGATAATCGGCCAGCCGGCCGGCGCTGTTTACACGGACAATGACCGAAACCCATTCGGCAATAAAGAAGGCGAGGCAACCCCAAAGCACGACATTGAGCAATGCCAGGCGCGACTCCGGTTGCTGCGGCATCGTGTTGATCGCGATCGCAATCAGTCCCGCCGTGACGATGGCGAATTGCAGCAGACGAAACGCGCCGCCGGCGCGCAGATACGCCAGCACGGGGACGCGTCGGGTGATGCGGTTTATTCGCACGACGGCACTTTTTCCAATCTCTTGCGCCTGCGGCTTTCGCGCTGCAGCTTTTCCCAAACGGTCATTTACTGTCAAAGGCAAAGACGCCGTCCCAGTCTGCAGGAGGAGGGTTTGTCCGGAACGTTTCGATGCGCTGGCGGTAGAGGTCGTAAACCTCGGCCAGCGCGAAGCTGTTGCGGGCGGCACGGCAAAGCTGCACGGCCGCAATCGCTTCCGTCCAATCGCGTTTGCGGTAACACGACAACATTTGAGTGTTCAGCGCATGAAGTTTTTGAAATTCAGCGCTCTCGGCCACATCTTTGTCGCCGAGGATGGTGAAGATGGTCTCCGGCTCGGTCTTGCCTTTGACGGTGATGAAGTCGATTTCCATTGCGGCGAACTTACCCAGTGCCGCCTTCGCAGTACGCGAGCCGATGATGATCGGCGTGCCATAGGCTTTCGAGCGCCCTTCAAGCCGGGAGGCAAGATTGACACTGTCGCCGAGCACTGAATAGTCGAAACGCAAGTCGGACCCAATATTTCCGACAACGCATTGGCCGGTATTGATACCGACACCAATACGGATTGGGAGGAAACGTTGTGCATTTTCGCGCGCCTCGATCTCCCGCTCGCGATTGAGTTCATCGACACGGCGGAGCATTTCCAGCGCGGCGGCGCAGGCGTTGATTTCGTGGCTCGGGTCGTCGAGCGGGGCGTTCCAGAACGCCATCACGGCGTCGCCCATATATTTGTCGATCGTTCCCTTCTTGCCGATGATCGAATTGGTCAGCGGTGTGAGGAGCCGGTTCATCAGCTGGGTGAGGCCCTGCGGGTCGTGCTTATAAAACTCCGAGATCGAGGTGAAGCCGCGCACATCGCTGAACATGATGGTCATGTCGCGTTCCTCGCCGCCGAGCACGAGCTTGTCGTGGGACTTGGCGAGCTGCTCGACGAGGGCGGGTGACAGATATTGGCTAAACGCCGAGCGTATGCGCCGGCGCTCGATTTGCTCGCGGAAATAGTTGATGAAGACGAGCGTAAGGTAGATCACGCCGCTCGCGAGCAGGGGATAGGTGAAATCGAGCAGCACGGCGTGGATGGCGAAGAAATACCACGACGTGGCGATCAGGATCGCGGCGAGGGCGGCGCCGAGGACGAATAACGCCGGCGCCGACATGACCGGCGCCAATACGATGATGGCGATGCCGGTAAGGAGGGCGACAGCTAACTCAATGGCGACGGAATAATTGGGATAGGATAGGACCGTGCGCGTTAGCGCATTTTCCAGGATCTGCGCCTGAACCTCGACGCCGGGCATTGCGGCTTCGACCGGCGTTGTCTTCAGATCGAGCAGGCCGATCGCGGAGGTGCCGATCAAGACCAGTCGACGTTCGATTGTCTCGCGCGGCACGCGGCCTTCAATCAAGTCCTTGGCCGAGACGAAGCGCGTGCGATCGTGCTTGTTGAAATAGATGCGTAATTGCCCGTTCATGTCGGTCGGCATTTCGAGGCCCGGCACGGCGATGCTTTGCAGGCCAGCGGCGTCGGTCTTGACGCGGATAGCACCGGCGCCGGTGACGACGCGCAGCATCTCAAGTGTCAACGAGGGAGCGATCGTGCCTTGAGCCTTCATCACCATGGGCGCGCGGCGCACGATTCCGTCGCGTTCCGGCCGGACGGTGAGCAAGCCGCGGCCGGCCGCGGCCTGTTCAAGCACGGGAACATTACGCAGCAAGCCGGGGAACGACACGAGATAGGGGCCAGGATCCGGTCCCATGAGCGCGAAGCCCGTTCCCGGCACAGTTGCGGCGTCGATCTGCGGCGTCGGCAGATGGAATCCGGATTGGCCGAGCACCACGCGCGATGCGCGCAAGGCCTCGGCAAGAATCTTGTCATTGCTCGGCAGACTGCGCAGCTTCGCTTTTGTCTCATTATCGAGATCACGGAAGGAGCCAGCCACCTCACCAGGCGACATCCGGTCGGGCTCGGCGAAGATGATATCGAAACCGACGACGAGCGCGCCGAGCCTCGTCACTTGCGTCACCATGTCGGCGATCAGCGTGCGCGGCCATGGCCACTGTCCGAGCGCGCGCAGACTATCCTCGTCGATATCGACGATGATCACCGGCCGCAGTTTGGATTCGCGCGGCTTAATCACCTGATAGAAATCGAAGGCGTTGAGCCGGATCGCTTCCAGTGGGATCGGATCCCAGATGCGAAGGCCGATCAGCGCCACCAACAAGGTGATGCCGACGACCCGCGCCAGACTGAACCATTGCCGCAAACGACCGAGAATTTTCATTTTTCCCGGAACGCGCGCGTGATCTGGTCGTAGAGCGGTTTGACCAGATAAGATATCACCGTCCGTTCCCCGGTCTGCACAAAGGTCTCGACCGGCATGCCGGGCACGAGCTTGACGTCGCCGAGACGCGCCATCTGCTGGGGCGGTAGGGCGATGCGGATCGTGAAATAGGTCTGCCCAGTGCGCTGATCGGTGGATGCGTCCGCCGAGATGCGCGAGATCGTGCCGTAGATTTCAGGCGTCGTGCGCTGGCTGAATGCCGAGAAGCGCAGCAGCACCGCTTGTCCGAGGCGAAGCTGATCGATGTCCTGCGGATTGACGCGCGCCTCGACGGTGAGATTGTCGGCATCGGGCACGATCATCATGATGGCGTCGCCGGCGGTGATAACACCGCCGACGGTATGAACATTGGATTGAAACACCGTGCCGTTCTGCGGCGCGCGGATATCTATCCGCTTGAGCTGATCCTCGGCCGTCACTTTACGTTCGATGAATTCGCCGATCTTGCCATCGACTTCACGCATCTCCTTTGCAACCTCGCTCGAGAGATCCTGGTCGATCTGCAGAATCTGCAATTCGAGCTCGGCGATCTTGCCCTTGGCCTGAGCCATCGACGCAATCAATTGCCCGCGCTCGCCGTCGAGGCGGGTCGCCTCGCGCTCAAGCTGGGTGAGGCGGTTGATTTGCACCAGGTTCTTCTGGAAGAGATCGCGTACGCCCGCGAGTTCGCGTTCGATTAGCGTAATTTCCTTGGCCTTGGCCGCCTGTTGCGCGCTTAACCCGCCGATCTCCTGCTCGAGCTGCGCGATGCGCTGGCGAAGCTGCGCTCTCTGCCCGGCGCGCGCCGCACGGCGTAAATCGAAAAGCTTGCGCTCGGCGCCGAGCGCCCGCACGGCTTCTGGATCGTTCTGTGCGGCCTGATCGAGATTGTCGGGAAATTTGATCGAATCGAACCCGTCGCGTTCGGCTTCGAGACGCGCCTTACGCGCCGTCAATTCGTTGAGCCCCTTTGTGACAATGGCGAGATTGGCGCGCGTCACCGTC
Source organism: Hyphomicrobiales bacterium (assembly GCA_016210825.1). Lineage (GTDB taxonomy): Bacteria > Pseudomonadota > Alphaproteobacteria > Rhizobiales > Xanthobacteraceae > JACQTM01. Next base: position 36 of record JACQTM010000292.1, on the reverse strand, counting down.
TCGTCGAGGCGCACGACGATATCGCCGGCCTTGACG
>JACQTM010000291.1 GCA_016210825.1 Hyphomicrobiales bacterium | reverse complement strand
GCATGATCTTGTCCGAAAACCGGTTCCCACTTTTCGGGATCATGCTCTATTGGCGATCGTCGCCGTGGTAATGGTGCGCCCGATTGTAGGCCGGCGCGCACCACCGGCATTACTGACACAAGGTGCAGACGGCGTAAGCGGACGCCCCTAGCGCCAGCAACACCGGTATCGCAATCATGAATTTGATCACCATTTTCATCTCCTTGGCTATTGTAGATGCAAACCTATCGAATCCGCAGGACCTCATATACAGTCTGTAGTTACTACAGACGCAAGGCCGGAGGTCGACGCCCATGAACACAAGATTGAGAGGGAGCCGCTGTTCATCGGCAGGCTTGCCGCGCTGACCGGCGTCGATATCGAGACCATCCGGTATTACGAGCGCATCGCGCTTGTCTCCGCGCCGGCGCGAACCGCCGGTAGGTATCGAATCTATGGTGAGCAGCATATACGCCGACTGGCCTTCATTCGATGTAGCCGCGAACTCGGATTTTCACTTGAGGATATCCGCCATCTCTTGCGGGTCGCGGATCGCGGTAACGCGGCGTCAGCGGAGATCAGACGGCTGACGCTTGCCCGCCTTGCCGATGTCCATGGCAAAATCGCAAGCCTGAATAAACTCGAGCGCGCTCTCAAGACGATGACGAACGCCTGCCAGCCGGGCAATCAGTGTTCGTGTCCGATCATCGATGCGCTCAGCGCGGCAGCCTGAATGTTTTCAGGGACCGGCCGCGCGTCACATCCCGCCATAGAGCCAATTGATGCCCTCATAGGCGTCCTGCGCGGTGCGCGCGCCGAGCATCTGATCGCGCAATTCCGCGGTAACGCCGCGCGCGTGGTAGAACTCGCCATAAACGCGCGCCATGATCTGTACACGCCCGGTGCGCAGATAGCGCTGCTCCTGATATGCCTGGAATGCCGCCGGTAAGTCGTCGGGTTGAGCTGCGATTTTGTCCGCGAGCCACACGGCATCCTCGGTTGCCATGCACGCGCCTTGCGCCAGATATTGCAGCATCGGATGTGCGGCATCACCGAGCAGCGTGACGCGGCCGTTCGACCAATCCTTAATTGGCTCACGATCGCACAGCACCCAATAGCGCCAGGTTTCGATGCGTTCGAGCATGCGCAATACTTCCGGCCGCTGTCCCTTGAAATGTGAATGTAATAATGCCGTGTCGCCTTCCTGATTCCAGCCCTCGCTATAATGGTCGGAGTGGAAAACGGCGACGAGATTGTAGAGCTCACCGCGGCGCAATGGATATTGCACGAAGTGCGTGCGCGGGCCGGCATAGAGCAGCATGTCCGGCTGCCATAAATCCGCCGGTACCTGCTCGCGCTTAAGTACAGCGCGATAAGCAATGTGACCGGATACGCGCGGCTTTCCATCGCCGACGACTTTCTGACGGATGTTTGACCATAGCCCGTCGCAGCCGATCAGCGCGCGACCCTGTACACGCTCGCCGCTATTGAGGACTGCCGTTACCGTCTTGCCGTCGTCGTCGAAATCGACCACCTCGCGCTCAGTTTCTAGCGTGATGAGGTTGGAATTCTGACAAGCCTTCAAATACACCCCGTGAATGTCGGCCCGGTGGGTCACCGCATAGGGCTGTTTGAAAAATACCTCAGCTTTGTCGCCGAGCGGCATCGACGTGATCACTTTGCCCGTAAGGCCGCAACGCATGGTGAGCGCGCCTGGCCGCCAAGCGTCGGCAAGGATGGCATCCTTAAGCCCGATCTTTTCAAGGGCGCGGAAAATGTTGGGTCCGAGTTGGATGCCGGCGCCGAGCTCGCGAAATCCGTCCGCTTGCTCGAGCACGCGCACCGGGAAGCCCTTGTGGGCAAGCGCGTAGGCAGTCACGAGCCCGCCTATACCGCCACCGGCCACCAGGAAGGGCAGGTCGTGGCCATTCGATTTCGCCATTCCGTACTCACCCCGTAGCTTCATGGCGGCTGGGATGCCGCCCAAGTTCGACTGTCATAAACCGGTAGGCGTCGTAGGGAAACTGCAATGGGCGAATGACATACAGCGAACCGTGGAATGGACCGGGATGCGCCGGGGTTCTATCCGGGGTAAAATAACTTCGATCTCAAGTCATCGCCGCCGGCATGTGCTTGTCGGTAAGAAATCTGGGGAGGAACCATCATGGCTGCAAAAGCTCAGGCGGGCGGCATTTCGCTCAGCCACAACGTATTCTTTTTGTTCGCAGCAGGCGCCATCTCGCTGCTCGTTTTTCAGATGGCTGTTTGGACGATCCTGAACCTTACCGGTTTGGCCCCAGGTGCATTTCCTATGGGTGCAACCAAGCCACTCGGTGTTCCGCAAACCTGGTCACTGGCGTTCTGGGGCGGCGTGTGGGGAATCGTCTTCGGCGCGGTCGAGAAGTATTTTCCGAAGGACCTAATCTATTGGGTCGCCGCGTTCCTGTTCGGCGCAATCTTTCCAAGCCTCGTTCTCTGGTTCATCGTGTTTCCGCTTAAGGGCATTCCCATGGCGGCTGGATGGGATGCCGGACGAATGGCAACTCATGTGCTCAATCACGGCGCTTGGGGATTGGGGACCGCGCTATTGCTGCGATGGCGGCCATAACGATTAACGTGCTTCTTGAATATAGGAACCCGCTGCACGAGACGCGGCGGGTTTTTATTACTGACCGCCTCTTATCGTAATGGCAAATCTGCGAAAATTTCAGATAATCCGTTCGCAGCGATTTTCGACCGAGGACTCGTCGCTATAGGTAGCCGTAGCGATCATTCACGTAAATCGACGCACGTGACGAATTCGTGATCGCAACGATCGCATGACCACGTGTGCCATATGCGCCCGTCGTCGGCAAATGCCGCGATTTTTGGCGCGACGAGGCAGTTTCCGCATTGTGGGCAAGCCGGTCTGTCGGAAAAGCGCGCAGGCCGTCCAGTCATATCTGTCTCGATCGCGACGTTCATTGTGGCCTCCTCGGCTTATTTTATTCCTCACCTCGTGCGAATGCCTAGCTTAACTCTGTGGCGAGGCAGCGACGCTTTCATGAAACTGTGGTGATCTTAGGCAACGAATTGTTTCAATTGCACGCGTTCATTTATCGATCATCGGAACGTCGCCATTTTGCGACCGATGGAGTAGCTTGTTGCAGGGCACAAATCGGCGGAGTTTTGAGGAGAAGACGCATGCGTGAGCTGTTTGGCCTTGGTGTTTTGGTGCTTGCCGCGATTGCGCCTTGGAACGCAATTGCCGCACCATATTGCGCCACCTATAGCGACGGCGCGGTCAATTGCGGCTTCTATTCGATGTGGAGCTGCCGCGCGGCGATCAGTGGTGTCGGTGGCAATTGCAGCATCAACGCAAGAGAATATGCGGTTCCGGATTACCGTTTGGATAGACGCTATTTCGGCACCTCGCGGCGCAGACAGGCTTACCGCGCGGCACCTCCATGCCGTATCTATCTCGGTTTTGGCCGTTGGACGGACTGCGACTAATGAACCGGGAGCGGGCCGATTTTACGCCCAGCGGCAATGCGCTGGATTGACGATTGACGCCGGTTCGCTCGCCACGTACGCGCTGAGGCGTATCCGAAGAATTTATGGCGCGGTGCGGGCTGGTGAGCCCAGATGGATTCGAACCATCGACCTACTGATTAAAAGTCAGTTGCTCTACCACTGAGCTATGGGCCCGTGCGCGCGTGTGTACGGGCGGCGTCCTGCGTGGTCAATAGCGTAACTCTCGCGCAATTGACCTGTAGTACGCGCTTCGATGTGCTAGACCCTCGCCCCCAGTGCCGGATGCGGCATTGCCTTGCACAGGACTTACCGATGCCCATTGTGAACCGTATAGCCGATTTTCACCCCGAGATTACGACGTGGCGGCGCGATCTGCACGCGCATCCCGAGCTGCTCTATGACGTTCATCGTACGGCGACGACCGTTGCGGACAAACTCAAGAGTTTCGGTTGTGACGAGGTTGTCCCTGGAATCGGTCGTACCGGCGTAGTCGGCGTGATCCGAGGACGCAAGGCGGCGGCCGGGCAAGCTACCAAGGTCGTTGGGCTTCGCGCCGATATGGATGCATTGCCGATCGATGAAGCAAACGACGTCCACTACAAATCGAAGAACCCCGGTAAAATGCACGCCTGCGGCCACGATGGGCACACGGCAATGTTGCTTGGCGCGGCGAAGTATCTTGCCGAGACGCGGAATTTTGCTGGCACCGCCATCGTTATCTTCCAGCCGGCTGAGGAAGGCGGCGCCGGCGGCAAGGCGATGGTCGAAGACGGGATGATGGACCGTTTTGGCATCGACGAAGTCTACGGCATGCATAATTATCCCGGCTTGCCAGCCGGAGAGTTTGCGCTCCGGTCTGGCGCGCTCATGGCTGCCGCCGACCGTATTGTCATCGAAATAGAGGGCAAGGGGGGCCATGCCGCGCGACCGCATTTCTCCGTCGATACCGTGCTCGTCGGCGCGCAGATCATCAACCAGATTCAGTCGGTGGTGTCGCGCAATGTCGATCCGCTCGAATCGGCGGTGGTGTCGATATGCATGTTTGTGGCCGGCAACACCGACAACGTCATTCCGCAAACCGCATTATTGCGCGGGACGGCGCGTAGCCTTAAACCCGATGTGCAGGACTTGCTAGAAAGGCGCCTGCACGAGATTGTGCCGGCAACTGCACGGCTTTATGGCGCAACCGCCAAGCTCACGTATCGGCGCGATTATCCGGTGACCCGTAACCACGCGCTGCAGGCGGCGTTCGCCGCGTCTGTTGCCTCGGAGGTAGTGGGGCGCGAGCGCGTTGATGACAACATTGCACCGGTCATGGGAGCGGAGGATTTTTCATTCATGCTCAACGCGCGGCCGGGCGCATTCATCTTTATCGGCAATGGCGCGAGCTCGGGGCTGCATCATCCAGCCTATGACTTCAATGACGAGGTTATCCCGTTCGGAACGTCTTACTGGGTACGACTCGTGGAGACAGCGCTTCCGGCTTGAATTATTGCGCGGGTCGAATTGTCTCGTCGGCGGGTGGCGCCGGTACAATTGGCACCGCGGACGGTGCAGGAACCGACGGCACTCCAGGCCCGGCGGGCACGCCAGGCATGGCCGGCAGCTTTGCGATTGCACCGCTGCGCGGCAGGAATTGCACAAGGCGCGCCTCGACATCACGCCAATAGGCGAAATCGTTGAACCGTTTGCCCTCAATGAAAGCGATCGCTGCGGCCGACAGGAATGGCAGGCTCTGAATTACGAGGACGACCGCGAACACTGTCACCTCGTGGACCTGCATTCGATTGGTAGCGATCAGAATAGCTGCTCCAAGCAACAAAGCGACGCCCACAACAGTTTCCCAGAACGCCTGGAAGTTGCGCGGCCGACGTGCCCAGCCGCCCTTTGCGGTGCGCGCGAACGGTAAATGTTCCTTGACGATGCCATCACCGACCGCACGCGCCACAGTCCATTGCAATGACATGGCCGCGAGCACCGCGCCAAAAGTCTGCTTGCCGGAAATACCGACGCGTAGGCGGTAGAGCGTTACGAAATGCACGAACGTCACCAGGAAGGCAGCGATAATCGGAATCGTCAATATCATGTCGGGGATTGCAATGCCCGCGAAGGCGACGACCGGAACCCACAGCAGATTAAGGATGGCAACCGCTACGCCGATGGTTTCGGCGCCGAGCCAATTAAGCCAGCCGAGGGCGAATTCGCGCTTCTGTTCGCGCGTTAGCAGACTCCCGCCCGGCAGGAAGTGGCGCCAATGTTTCTTCACGATCTGGAATCCGCCGTAGGCCCAACGATGACGCTGCTTCTTAAAGGCGTCGAAGGTGTCGGGGAGAAGGCCATAGCCGTAGCGGCGGTTGGTATAATGGCCGATCCAGCCGTTCTCAAGTAACGTCAAACCAAGATCGGTGTCTTCGCAAATTGTGTCGCTTGACCAGTTGCCTGCGGCTTCAAGTGCCGCGCGGCGGATCAGGCACATTGTTCCATGTACGATGATTGCATTGGCTTCGTTGCGCTGGACCATGCCGATATCGAAGAAACCTGCATATTCGCCGTGCATGGCGTGATGCATCACGCTGCGGTCGCCATCGCGATGATCTTGCGGGGATTGTACGAGGCCGACCTTTGGATCGGCAAAGAGCGGGACGAGATCGGACAACCAATCAGGATGCACAATGTAGTCTGCATCGATCACGCCAATGATTTCGGCATCGGCCGCCGTGTGCACCAAGGCTAGTCGCAACGCGCCAGCCTTGAATCCGGAAAGACTGTCGGCACGAACGAACTTGAATCTTTCACCGAGCTGACTGCAATGCTCTTCAATCGGTTGCCAGAAAGCCGGATCGGGAGTGTTGTTGATGGCGACGACGCATTCGAAGTTCGCATAATTCAGCCGCGAAATAGCATCGAGAGTCGCCTTGAGCATCTCCGGCGGCTCTTGGTAGGCAGGAACGTGGATCGAAACCTTCGGACCATAGCCCTGCGGCGCGAGCGGTGGTGACATGATCAAGCGGCGCGGCTTGCGGCCGAAGGCAACGGCGGCAATTTCCTCAATTCGCGCCAGCGCGATAAGCACGAGTGGGATCAACAGCACGAGGCCAAGCCCGAGCGCAAAGACTGCTCCCGGGACAAAGTAGTGTCCGCGCCAATAGGCAAACACGGTCGCAAACCAGGCGCCGACAGCATGCGCCGCCAATGCAAGCAGTGCCGACTGTGCAACCGTCGCTCCGCTCAGCGCGAGGATCGGCAAGGACAGCAACACGCCGAGCAGAACCGAAAGACCCATGGTCTTCCAGTGGTTCGCATCGGTGATCGGCCCGACCCAATTAAATTTAATTTGTCGGGAGGCGTCGAAAATTCCCCAATAAGGACCGACGCCGCCTTCGAATATTTTCCAAGGCTGATCGATCGCTTCGACGATGTTGTAATCGATGCCCATGGCGTCTGCCCGTGCGACGAAGTCGCGTAGGACGACCGCCTGGATCTGCGGGCCAGGATTGGCTTTCTTTAAGTTATATCCGGCGCTAGGCCAACCGAACTCGGCAATGACGACGCGCTTGCCGGGATAGGCTTGGCGCAACGTGTTGTAGATCAGGACAGCTTGATCGACCGCTTGTTTTTCCGAAAAGCCTTCCCAATACGGCAGGATATGCGCCGCGATGTAATCAACCGCTGAGGCGAGTTCCGGATGCTCGATCCAGACATGCCAAATCTCGCCGGTGGTGACAGGTACGTTCGTCTCGCGCTTGACGCGCTGGATGCGTTTGATCAGTTCCTCAACGGTCTGCTCGCCGCGAAACACCGTTTCGTTACCGATCACGATACCGTCGATGTTGTGGTAGCGACGCGAGAGATCGAGTACCGCGCGGGTTTCGCGCTGGTTACGGGCTTCGTTCTTATCGATCCACGCGCCGAGTGTGACCCGCAGCCCAAATTCGTCGGCGATTGGCGTCACGACCTCGACGCCGCCGGTGGACGAATAGGTGCGCACCGCTCGCGTATAGGGCGCGAGCATCTTCAGGTCGGTCCGGACGCGGGCGATGTTGACGCTGTCACCCCGGTCGGGGTGGGCAGAGCCCTCATACGGAGCGTAGGAAATGCTTGCGAACTGGCCGTCGAAGTTTGGAGCTTCGACTTTGCCGCGCGCAAGGGCCCACAGCCCGGCATGCACGCACGCCACTAGGGCGACGACGGCTGCCACGGAGCGCATGAAACGCTAACTCTATCGGGGCTGAGCTGACGACTCCGGCCCGTCCCCTGGGCGGGAGTGTTTTTTGGTTTTGTTCAAGTTACCGCGTACGGAAGTAGACTTTCAATTTGATTCTCACTCACGGCGTTTTCAAGACCGCTGGCATGCAACTGAAACAATAACTCCGTCACTGACTGGCAGTTCCCTGCGGCGCTGGCGTGGCACTCGCAGCGGCGGCGGGCGGGGGTGGCAACGACGGGTTTATCCAACAGGTATGGATCCGTGCCCTGAGGGTCTCCGGTACCTTGGGATCGATATTCCCTTGTCGCACGACGCACCTGAACGTCGCCTGAATATGCCCCCCGGGGCAACCGAACCGGTCGTAAAGGTCAAGGTGGCGGAAGGCGGTGTCGAGGTCATCCCGCCAGAGCAGATTGACCACACGCCGTCCCAGCCAGACGCATTCCGGGTTGCTGGCGGGCCCAGCCAAGCGGCTGGCGGCCTCGGCAAATTCGTCGATCTTGCGCTGTTCTTTGGCGGGATCGGCGGGTTGGGCACGTTGGCCGTCACCGCTTTGGGCCGCTACCGGCCCGGGTGCCAAGACGGCCGCGAAACAGGCCACGGCCAAGAAACGCAACAACGAGGAGGGCATGTCCGCGCCGGATTTACTGGGTCACTTTCAGTCAGACGGCCAGTCTGTGCACCGGAATTGGTCAGCAATAAGCCCGCCGACGCAAAACCAGGCACGATGCTCAAATGACCTGAACTGATGGGGTTTGTCCAGCACCAGTCGGACTCTTGATTAAAACGCGCGCGGTTCTTGACACCCATTTGCTCAGCGCCCTGACCTAAGGTGAGGCCTTGGCAGTTGCAGCTGCTCGCGACATAACGGCGCCTGCCCCATGTCCACGAAATATCGCAATGCGATGCGTTATCCCGTCCCGCTCTTTCTGCTGGTGGCGGCTATCGTCGGAGGCGGCTGGTGGTGGCTTGGCCAAGCTGTCGCCATGCCACCATCGCCGCTCGCACCAGGCGAGAAGCTCTATTGCGTATCCTATGCCCCCTTCCGCAGCCAGCAGACGCCACTCGATAGCTCGACCCGTGTCGATCCCGCCCAGATCGACCAGGACCTGGCGCAGTTATCCCGGCTTGCCAATTGCGTGCGCAGCTATTCGATTGAGCATGGCCTCGACCGGATTGCCGAGATTGCAAAGCGGCACGGCCTGAAAGTCATTCAGGGGCTCTGGCTATCGAGTGACACCGAAAAGAATCGTCACCAGATCGAGAGCGTGATCGCGCTCGCCAAGCGATTTCCAGACGTCATCCAATCAATCGTCGTTGGCAACGAAGTTCTATTGCGCGGCGAAATGTCCGTGACCGATCTCACCAACGTCGTTCGCGGTGTGAAGTCGCAAGTATCCGTGCCAGTGACCTATGCTGACGTCTGGGAGTTCTGGCTACGCAGCCGCGATCTCGTCGACGCGGTCGACTTCGTGACCATCCATATCCTTCCGTACTGGGAGGATTTTCCGATTGCCGCACGTTATGCCGCCACTCATGTGGATTCGATCCGCGAGCGCGTCGTGGCAGCCTTTCCGGGCAAGGAAATCCTGATCGGAGAAACCGGTTGGCCGAGCGCAGGCCGGATGCGTGAAGGCGCCCTGCCGTCGCCAGTCAATCAGGCACGTGTTCTCCACGACGTGCTTACGCTCACCAAGACGCGCAATTTCCGCGTCAACCTCATTGAGGCCTACGATCAACCCTGGAAGCGTCAGCTTGAGGGAACGGTGGGGGGGCATTGGGGGCTTCTTGATGCCTATCGACGCGACACGAAATTCACATGGGGCCACGCCGTCTCAAATCATCCGGCATGGCTTTGGCAAGCGGCGGGCGGTGTCGCATTCGCCGCGTGCATTTTCGGTATGGCGATTTTCGCTCGCAGGCGCGCGAAAAACGAAACAAGCCTGACGCGGTGGTTGGCTATCGCCGCGACGGCGGGAACCGCTGGCTTGCTCGTTCCATGGTCGATTGAAAACGTTTCATTGGAAAGCCTGGGGATCGGCGGCTGGGCGCGTTCGCTTGCACTCGTGGCCGTCGCACTGGCCGCGCCCATCGCCGGATCGGTAGCGCTTGCGATTGGCGCTGGGATACCGAGCTTCACCCGTGTGCTCGGCCGTCCGGAGCATCGTCCGCACAATCCGCTTTCGTTCGCCGTAGGACTATTGCTCGTCGCGCTGACCGTCCTTTCGCTTATCGCCGCGCTCGCACTCGATTTCGATCCGCGATACCGGGATTTCCCGGCGGCACCGCTGACGGCTGCCACGGTGCCGTTCCTCGCTCTATCAATGCGCATGGCGCGTCCTGCCGGAACGCGCGGTGGGGCTGAAATTGCCTCGGCGGTAACTCTTGTGCTGTCGGCGGTTTATGTTTTGTGTAATGAGAGCTTCGCTAACTGGCAGGCAATCTGGTTTGCCGTAACTCTGATAGCGCTGGGACTCACTCTGTTTCGGGTACGGGACGTGCAAGACTGAGTATTAAGAGCGCGATCGCAAGCGAAGACAGTATGACGTTATAGAGTACGATGCCGAATCCGGCGGCAGCGAGCGTGAATGCGAATAAAACAATTGAAGGGCGGACGAAATTGAGAACCGCGGCAGCAAGCGCGGCCAGTCCAAACACGGAATTGTTGAACAGGACCGTCACCAGCCGCCGTATCGCGCACAACCAAGTCGGCAGCCCGGCATCGCACGCAAGGCCTACCGTCGATAGCTCGATGGCGAGATACCGAATGTAAAGCGCGTAACCGAGCGACAGAAATCCGACAACCAGTAGCCAATTGATCTGTCGCGCGGTCGGACTGAAGGGCCGGGGTCTCGGGTCGATCATTGCGATCATAGTGCCGGTGACCGGTGTTCGCTGCAACCGCGGATCACAACCGCGGGCGCAATTCGGCGCTCGTTGCGAGTATTACGCCGCCCAGCACCATTGCAAATCCGACCCAGTGATAAAGGTGCAACCGTTCGCCGAGAAATACGACCGCTAACATTACGCCATAGGGCGGCAAGAGACACATGAAGATCGCCGTGCTCGAGGGGCCAACCGTCTTGATGCCATATTGATAGAAAGAGAATGAGAGCACGGATGGGAAGATCGCAAGCCCTAAGATGCTGATCCAGGAATTCAGCGTTATTGGAAAGCGACCCACTGTTACCGCCTCGTAAGCCATGAGCGACGTGAGCGTAATCATGCCGGCAATTGCGATCGCAAAGAACAAAGCCAAAGTCGGAATTGCATCGAGGGCACTGCGCTTGAGAACAAGCGAATAGATCGCCCAAGCAATGGCCGCTGCGATCATGCCAAGGTCGCCGCGATTGAAATCCAAACTACCAACCGCGGTAAGATCGCCTTCAAGGACAATGATGGCAACACCAGCGACGCCGAACATAACACCGAGCGCCTGCATCAGTAGTAGCGGCCGCCGAGCTAGAATTGCCGCAAACAAAACGACGAGCGCGGGAGAGACGGTGTAGATCAAGGTCGCGTTCGTGGCGGTGGTGAATTGCAATGAGAGATAGACAACACCGCCGGAAATCCACATTCCGAGAAATCCAAGTAGGACGATGCGGTGCCATTCGGTACGAATCGCGCGTGCGCGCGCGCGGATCTGTCCCAATGCGAAAGGCGCGAGGATCAGACAGGCGAGCACCCAGCGCAGGAAAGCAAGTGTCCAAGGTGGCACCGTCGCAACTGCAACACGTCAGATGATGAGATTTGAAACGAAAAACAGCGGCATCACCGCCAGCGCAAGATAAGGCGTCCAGCGGTTGTTCATGCGATTAGAATTCGAATGTGGAAATTTCAACGCACCGAAAGCTTTTGACCATCATACACCGAGGGCGTGCAGTGCAAGCCCGCTGATGCAAGCCTCGCGCAAAGTCGCGCGGCCGCGCTGGCGTTGGCGAGCGGACCGACAACGAGCCGTAAATCCGTGGCACCCTGCTTGTTGCCTTGGCGCACGGCGACTACGGGCCGCATATCGCGCAAGAGTGCTGTGTGGGCGGTTCGCTCGGCGAGCCAGATGGCGCGCAATTTCTCAATAGTTGTCGCTCCGCCGATATCAACGCCAAATTCCGTCTTGGTTGCCGTTGAATCCGATGGCGGCGCCTCACCGCGAGCTATGGCATGAGCATTTGCCACACGCACGCCCGGTGCGGTCGCGGGCGTTGTGTTAACTTCGGTGTTGCCCTTTGGAGCGACGGCTGTCGCACTGGCGGATCGCGCGCTGAGAGCCGGAGCCTCCTCGGACCGTGTCGTCATCGCCGACTCATTGGCCAGTGTTACGGGCCGGTTGATTGATCCGGTCATGTCGTCGAGATTGCGCTCAAGCATGCCGAGCCGTGCCAACAAACGATCACGATCGGCAGTCAGTGCATGCACAGCCTCGATCAGGCGGCGGCCTTCGGGATCAGCAATCAGCGGGCGCGTCACATTTGCCACGGCGGATGCCCGCTCCCGCTCGACCCCCGGCGGGGTCGTGATCGCCGCGTAGGCGTATACAAGACGTCGGTTGCCGATATCTGAGCGTGCGGCGGCGACTGCAAGGATCAGGGCAAACACGGCAGCGGCGCCCCATAAGCCAAGGCGTAAGAGCGCTGGTGTGTCGAAAGGATCGTCTTGCATCGCAAAGTGTGCGCGGCCGGTTAGTCTCGCCATCAGGCCTCTGCGAATCCGCCGAATCAGACATGAAAATGATAGCAGGAACCAGCCTACATCGCCGCCAGGTGCCGATAGATCGGACACTTCCCCGGATCGGCCGGATTCGGCTATGACGGCGCCAGTATGTTGGGTCCGGCAGAGGTGCCGATGAATGCAAAAGCCTCCCTATCAATCGTGCTCGCCGCAGGCGAAGGCACGCGAATGCACTCGGCGAAGCCCAAGGTTCTGCATACGATTGCGGGACGCTCGATGCTTGGTCATGTGCTTGCGGCGGTTAGCGATGCCGGCGTAACGGCGACGGCCGTGGTCATTGGGCCAGCTGCCGATCAAGTCTCGGTCGAAGCCAAGCGCTGGGAACCGCACGCGGATGTTTTCATGCAGTCGGAACGCCGTGGCACAGCGCACGCTGTTCTCGCAGCGAAAGCCGTCTTGGAGCGGAGTAGTGCCGATGTGCTTGTGATCTTCGGCGACACACCACTTGTGCGCGCTGAAACACTCATTCGCATGCGACAGGCAGTGGCCGATGATTTCTCCGTCGCGGTGGCTGGTTTTAAAACCACCGAACCCTCCGGTTATGGTCGGCTGGTGATGAAGCAGGGCAAGCTTGTCGCTATTCGCGAGGAGCATGATGCGAGTGACGAAGAGCGCGCGATTGGGCTTTGCAATGGCGGGTTGATGGCGTTCGCAGGCGGCACTGCGCTTGATATTCTAACGCGGATTGGAAACGACAATCGCAAGAAGGAATTTTATCTCACGGATTCCGTGGACATCGCTTGCAAGATTGGGTTACGGGCGGTTGCGATCGAAATCGAGGAGGATGACGTGCGCGGCATCAACACCAAAGCTCAACTTGCCGAAGCCGAAGCGATAATGCAGCGACGCCTACGCAAGGCGGCGCTCGAAAAGGGCGTCACCATGACAGCGCCGGAAACCGTGTTTCTCTCCGCTGACACCAAGCTCGGTCGGGACGTTACCGTCGAGCCATATGTTTTTTTTGGACCGGACGTGATCGTGGAAAATAACGCGGTAATCCATTCCTTTTCGCATCTCGTTGGCGCGCATGTAGGAGAAGGCGCTTCGGTCGGGCCCTTCGCGCGCCTTCGCCCGGGTACTAAGCTCGGCAAGGGCGCGCGTATCGGAAATTTCGTCGAGGTGAAGGCAGCCGTCTTGGAAGACGGTGCGAAGGCCAATCATCTAACCTATATCGGCGACACTCAAGTGGGCGCCGAAGCCAATATCGGCGCTGGAACCATCACGTGCAATTTCGATGGTTTTTCCAAGCATCGCACCGAAATTGGCGCCGGCGCGTTCATCGGATCCAATTCGGCGCTGGTCGCGCCGGTAAAGATTGGCGATGGCGCCTATATTGCCTCCGGTTCCGTCATTACCTCGGACGTGCCGGCTGATGCGCTTGCCATTGCGCGCGGCCGTCAAGTGGTTAAGGAAGGATTTGCCGCGCGCTTGCGAAGACGCAAGGACAAGGGCACAAAGGCCGACGACAAGGACGATTGAGGCGGCAAACCGCCTGTGACAGAGCGAAATGGATTTTGATTTCCTTAATATTGGCCGCCCATCTTAATGGGCGTGGTAACGGGTTGAGTGAGCGCGCTGGCCGCGCCAGGAGATAAACGCTTTCCATGTGCGGAATCGTCGGTATTCTCGGCGTCAAACCAGTCGCGGGCCATTTGCTCGACGCGCTCAAGCGCCTCGAATATCGCGGTTACGATTCAGCCGGCATCGCCACACTCGAGGGCGGCCGGCTGATGCGGCGTCGCGCCGAAGGCAAGCTGAAGAATTTGGAGACCAAGCTTGCGCGCGAACCGCTCAAGGGCGCCATCGGCATCGGACACACGCGCTGGGCGACCCATGGCCGACCAACCGAAAGCAACGCCCATCCGCACGCGACCGAACACCTTGCCGTCGTCCACAACGGCATCATTGAGAATTTCCGCGAACTACGCGATGAGCTCGCAAAAAGCGGCGTGAATTTCGGATCTGATACGGATACTGAAGTCGTTGCGCATCTCGTTACCGCCGAAATGAAGAAAGGCCGCTCGCCGGTCGAGGCGGTACGCGCAACATTGCCGCGACTGCGCGGTGCATTCGCACTGGCATTTTTATTCGAAGGTGAAGAGGATCTACTCGTCGGCGCACGCAAGGGCTCGCCGCTCGCCATCGGGCACGGCAAGGGCGAGATGTATCTCGGTTCAGACGCGATCGCGCTCGCTCCATTCACGGATACGATCAGTTATCTGGAGGACGGCGACTGGGCGGTGGTGCGCCATGGTGGTGTCGAGATCCATGACGCCGAGGGCAATATCGTGGCGCGCAGCATCGTCAAGACTGGTTCGTCCGCCTTCATCATCGACAAGGGCAATCATCGCCATTTCATGGCGAAGGAAATTCACGAGCAACCGGAAGTCGTAGCGCACACGCTCTCGCATTATCTTGACATGACGGCGGAACGAGTGGCGCTGCCGGGGAAATTGCCCTTCGATTTTCGTGCGCTCGAACGCATCTCGATATCGGCCTGCGGCACGGCGTATTATGCGGGACTTGTCGGCAAATATTGGTTTGAGCATTTCGCGCGATTGCCAGTCGAGATCGATGTCGCTTCCGAATTCCGCTATCGTGAGGCGCCGATGCGCGCCGGTGATCTTGCTATTTTCGTTTCCCAATCGGGCGAGACAGCGGATACGCTTGCGTCGCTGCGATATGCGCGTGAGCACAAGCAGCATGTGATGTCGGTGGTGAATGTCGCGACGTCGACGATCGCCCGGGAAAGTGAAGTCGTGATGCCGACGCTTGCCGGCCCTGAGATTGGCGTTGCGTCGACCAAGGCGTTCACCTGCCAGCTTGCGGTGCTGGCATGTCTCGCGATCGCCGCTGGCCGCGCCCGCGGCGTGCTTTCGGCGATTGATGAAAGCCGCCTCGTGCGCGCCCTGATCGGAGTGCCACGCCACATGAATGAGGCCCTGGCACTCGAAACGAGGATAGAGCATCTCTCGCGTGATTTGTCGAAGAGCCGCGACGTTCTCTATCTTGGCCGTGGCACGAGCTATCCATTGGCGCTCGAAGGCGCACTTAAGTTGAAGGAAATTTCCTATATCCACGCGGAGGGCTATGCGGCGGGCGAGCTCAAGCATGGGCCGATCGCCCTGATCGACGAAAGCGTTCCCGTTATCGTCATCGCGCCGTTCGATAAAGTGTTCGAGAAAACGGTCTCCAATATGCAAGAAGTCGCCGCGCGCGGCGGGCGCATCATCCTGATGACGGATGCCAAGGGAGAGCGCGAGGCGACAGTTTCATCCATGGAAACGCTGGTCCTACCCGACATGCCGGCTACCGTCACCCCGCTGGTTTACGCGGTCCCGATGCAGCTGCTCGCCTACCACGCCGCGATCAACCTTGGGACCGATATCGACCAGCCGCGCAATCTCGCGAAATCCGTGACCGTCGAGTGAGCAACGTAGTCCTCGCAAACATGCATAGGTTTGCGCCGCCGCTCCCTCTATAATGGCCGGATAGCGACAGCCTTACGCAAGCGATGACGACCGAACAGCACCCGCAATCCGCGCCGCCGGATATCATCGAGATTGATCAGCCACCGGTCGGGATCGGCGGGCGCTTGCGCAATTATTTCCTGACCGGCCTTGTGGTTGCGGGTCCATTGGCGATTACTGCGTGGCTGATCTGGTCGTTCATTACCTGGGTGGACGATCTGGTGCGGCCATTCGTTCCCGACATTTATCGTCCGGAGACCTACCTGCCGTGGAAAATTCCAGGGTCGGGCCTCGTTATCGCATTTTTTGCTCTCACCATGCTCGGCTTCCTAACCGCGAACATCGTCGGTAGGACGCTGCTACATCTCGGGGAAAGTCTGCTCGACCGTATGCCCATCGTGCGGCCGATCTACAAGACCGTGAAGCAGGTCTTCACCATGCTGTTCTCAAAGTCCGGCACGAGTTTCCGCAAAGTCGGGCTTGTGGAGTTTCCAGCCCCGGGGATGTGGTCGCTCGTTTTTATTTCTCAGCCGCCGAGTGCTGACATTGCGGCGCAATTGCCGGGCGACGAAGAGCAGATTTCGGTCTTTATGCCGTGTACGCCCAACCCGACAACTGGTTTCTTTTTCTATATGCCGCGCAAGGACATCATCGAGCTCGACATTCCCGTGGAGGCGGCGGCGACGCTTATTATGTCGGCGGGAATGGTTCAGCCCAATGGAAATTCGCAAAAAAATGTAAACTCCCTCGCGGCCACCGCACGGACCGCGCAAGCCGTACGCCAAAATCGGGCGAAGGAGGCCGTGAAGTAATTGGCAGTGGTATCCGCGGTCTTTTCCATCTTTTTCGTGGTGCAGGACAATGAACTTTCTTGAGGCAATTGCTTCCGGTTTCCGCAATTACATCAATTTCTCCGGCCGCGCGCGGCGTTCTGAATATTGGTATTGGGTGTTGTTCGTTCTCCTTCTCGGTGTTGTGACCGCGCTTCTTGACGCCGTTATTTTCGGGGAGAGCGAGTTGTCGCCGATCAACCTGATCGCTGGTATCGTGACGTTTCTGCCTGGGCTGGCCATCGGCTTTCGGCGGCTCCACGATATTGATCGGACCGGGTGGTGGTGGTTGATCGTCTTTACGATCATCGGAGTTTTCGTGCTGATTTATTGGGCTTGCCTTAAGGGAACCGACGGATCCAACCGTTATGGTCCGGATCCGTTCAGCTAATCACCGCCATCATCCCGCGCGAATGAGGCCGATAGCTTCGTCGCGTTCGAAAATGTAAAGCAGGTGGCGCAACGCCTGTCCGCGTTCGCTCGTCAGCGACGGGTCGCGTGAAAGGATCAGCATGGCGTCGTCACGCGCTGGCGCAAGCAGCGCGCCGTGTGTCTCGATGCGCGCCACGCGAAAACCCGGCATGCCGCTCTGGCGTGTCCCGAGCACGTCACCTTCGCCGCGCAGCTTTAAATCCTCCTCGGCGATGCGAAAACCGTC
>JACQTM010000298.1 GCA_016210825.1 Hyphomicrobiales bacterium | reverse complement strand
GTCTTGGATGTGATGTCGTTCCTGAATACGTGAATATTGCTTGGGAGCGACTTCATCTGCTTCGCGCAGGTCTGCTGCGAACACGCCCGATGGATCGGCCGGTTTACGATCCAAAAAAGCCCAATGGCGGGCACAAATGAAAATCGTTCAGCGGCATTCTCATCTGAACGGTTTCGAATTTTTGATGTACCACAAGCCAAGAATTTGGGCGGAGATTGAACGCGCAATCAAGTCGGTAGATGCAAAAAAATGTCGAACCAAAGTCTCGGAAGAAAAAACAATGAAGGGCAAATTATTGTATTCCCCCGAAGATATGAACGATGCATTTGATGTCGTCTTCAAGAAAATGAAATGGGTGCAGCGGCAAACGACAAATTGGCTATGCGAAGATATAAAAATGGTGAGGGAAATCGTTAGGCTCAAGCCAGAAGAACAGAAAGAACGAATTCTTGAAAGAGGACTGACTCCTATCAGGACATATAATCAAACTGACTTTGTGAAAGACCGGGTTGCTGTTGAAGTGCAATTTGGCAAGTACGCATTCGTGGCTCACGATCTCTTCGTCAAGCATATGTCATTCTTTGTGAACGACGATATTGATGTCGGCGTCGAGATCGTTCCAATGAAAGAGATGGAACAAGAGATGTCTTCAGGTGTCGCATATTTTGAACGCGACCTCTTTAACATGCTCCGACAGGGCCGAGGTATTCCCGCAGTTCCTATTATCTTGATTGGCGTAGTCCCTTAATGCGAAAAAGAATTAATGGCTTGGTTCTGCAATTATTACGAATGCGCACGCTGCCGCCGCGCCTGGACTGACGAATGGTCGTGCACATGCGACGACGATTGTCCGCATTGCGGCGCGCGGCATATGTCTCCCTACCAGAGCGATGACCTAACAACAGTCATTACATCCGATCATGAGAAGTTTGTGGTGCTTTGGTCGCCTGAAACAGCCGAGCACGGGCCGGACTATTGCGAATTGGGACGTTTCCCGACGCGGGAGAAGGCGAAAGCTTTTCTCGCAAGCGACTGATTGCACGACCTAGTCAGATATTGACACTAATCACGTACGGATTATATTCCTATTACCCCGCTCACCGAGGGCGTCATCTAGAGGCGTCAATGTGGCGGAGCGGGTGCGGCGCCCGCGGGTGAGCTTCGCAAGCTCGCACCCGGGCGGCGCCGGGGCTCCGCCCGGGACCACTACGAGTCCCCGCGAGGAGCTCGCTGACTGTCCGGGCTGAAATACCCGGAAGAAAGAGCGGCCCGGCGCCGGTACCGCGACGAGAGTCGCGGGAGAGAACGTCGCGATGGAGCGCCGGACGGCGCGCGCCCTTCGAAAAGGGCGCGCACGCCGAAAGGCGTGACGATAATGGTGCGCCGCCCGGCGCTCCGTCCCCTCGACTTTTTTGTCGGAGGTCGACTCCCCCGCACCCCCTGTTGCGGTGAGGAGAAAGAGTGAAGGCGCACCCGGCGCCTTTTTAAAGAATACGGGCGATGACGCTTGGCTGTTTGAATGAATGGGGAATCGAGATGAAATGCTTGCACCTATCAAAAGCTCACTGTCATGCGCGGGCTTGACCCGCGCATCCCGCTTAGGGACGCGCACTACCCTCCTAAGCGAGATTGCCGGATCAAGTCCGGCAATGACAAACATGAAATTGCGCACGCGTTGCGCGCCAAAGAAAAACAGCCCCGCTTTGCGCGGGGCTGTTTGTCTCCGGTACGCAGCGGATCCCGCCGCGCGCCAGTTCCGTTTTGCGCGCCTCAGCGGCAGACCCAAACGCGGTGATGGTGCCGCCAGAACCACCAGCAGTGACGATGATGATGGCGATGATAATGGCGATAGTGATGGCGCCGGTACCAATGCGCGGGCACCACGTCGCCGCGCACGGCCTGCGCCGGCGCCTTGATCACATAGGCATTGGCCGGCGTCGCGGCGCCGAAGGTCGCGGCGAGGCCAAGCGCCGCCGCCGCGGCGAGCGCGAGAGTAAGCGACTTCATGGAGCGTCTCCTTTTGCTTGAATAGTCTTCTTCATCGGTCTTCTTCGCCCTTGCGATCACCACTAACACCCCGTGTCTGTATGGCGTCTGAACGCCGCGCGTCTCTAGATGAATGACGAAACCGTAATGACCGGCACAACGCGCATGCTAATTCCGCGGCGATCCGGTCCCCGTCGTGCCCGCGTCCGGCGCGTTGTTGCGCGCGGCCTGCGCCATTTCCAGGCAGGTGAGCAACTCCACATAGCTCGCGTTGCCGCCCGTGGTCGCGAGCGTCGTGCAATGTTCGCGATCGTCGGAACGAAACCGCGCCCATTGCTTGCCAAGCTGGTCGCGGGCGTCGGTCTCGTCGCGCATGCAGGTTTCCGCGGTCTGCCCGGATTTCGAAATGTCGGCGCGCGCGGCGGCACGGCAATTCGGCTCGAATTTGAGATCGGGCACCTTGTCGGCCACGCTGACGACCATTTGCGCGGCGAGAACGACGGCAGCGAATGGCATGATCATGGCGCGCTCCCTCTGCTGGCTCGGCTCGATAACGCGCCAAAGGGTCGCGGGTTGCATGGGCGCACGGACGCCCGTTGCCGGCGCGGCGGTGGAACCGCCGGTCAGCTCAAGCCCAATCGCAGCGTCATCCCAATGACGATCAGGCAATCGACGATCAGCACCACGCGGCCGGTCCATGTCGCCAAGAGCGCGCGCAGCTTGCCGCCGGTGTCACGGGCATCGTCGAGCACGATATCGCCCAGCAGGAATTGCCGGCGGAAGCCGGGCCGGCGCGCGAAGGCCGCGCCGAGCAAGGTCAATGCGGCAAAGGTGCCGAGGACCAGCAGCACGAGCCCGCGCGCACCGAAATCGCGAACGATATCCTGCGGCCAGATGATGACATGGGTGCGGGATTCCGGCGAGCCGAAGGCGAGACCGAACAGCCACATCACCGCGAACAGGAAGATCGGGATGTTGACGAGGGCGAATAACAGCGCCCCGGCGAGCCGGCGGCCGGCGGGATTACCCGGGGTAAACGCGGCCTGCATCGAAGTCCTCCGGCAACGGGGTGCCGCCCGTCAGTCTAGGCGGGCGGACCGGCGGTTCAAGGCGCGGTCCGCCGGTCGGCCGCTGGAGAATTGATCCCGTGCCGTCTGGAAACTTTTTCCGGCCGTCCGCATACTGTTCGCCCCGTTGATTCCGCAGCAAGAGGACCGCCATGGCAAAAGGTCAAATGCGAACGAGCAAGGAGAAAAAGAAGCCGAAAGCCGACAAGGACAAGCCGAAGCAGCTTTCGGCCTACAAGCTGGCGCAAACACAGGGCCAGTCGAGCTTCAACCCTTACGGCACCAATCCGCCCGGCACCAAGAAGCCCGGCAGCTGAATAGTCGCGCGCGACGGCAAGCCAGACACGTTGCGATGAATTCCGTGCCGGCCATCGCGACGAGAAGAAGCGCAGCGACAGGCGCGGCGGCCAG
>JACQTM010000296.1 GCA_016210825.1 Hyphomicrobiales bacterium | reverse complement strand
GTCGTGGAGGCTACGGCACTCGATCCTATACCCTCTCCCCGCGAGCCGTTGCGAGCGGTGGGGAGGGTCGGCACTGAAAGCGCCGGGGTGGGGGGTGCTTGTCTGGCACGGATTTGCCCCCCACCCCCGACCCCTCCCCGCCGCTCCGCTTCGCTCCGCGTGGGGAGGGGCGAACGACGCCGACCGCGATGACGCTCGCGCGGCCCGGCGATCCGCCGTCCGCCGCCTGGCTGCCGCGGTCCACGGCCCCTCACGTCACAGTCCTGATTTTCATGCGCGGGCCATAGCATATCGTGCCTTGGCTTTCGCGCGTTTATTCCGTGCCTGTGACCGGCTGTTATCGCCCAACGACCGCGACCGGGCGCTCGACAACACGCGGCCGCGTCGAATCAACCGCGATGACCCCCTTCAGCAACGCGGTGCCCGCCTGCGTCCCGGTCTCGAACTCTCCGGCAAAGGATTGCTCGAATGGATTGGTTGGATCGGATGCCGCTTTATCGGCCTTAAGCAATACCGGTAGCTCGCGGCCATCCGGCAGACGTGCGGTGACCTTGATCGCTTCCATTGCCACCGCTTGCTTCGTTCCAAGGCGGACATGGACATAGAGCTTGCCCCTCGTGCCAGCGCGGTAGATTGGCTCCCGCGGTTCGATCACGATACCGACGAGCTCGGCCACACCGCCGCCGGCGATCGGCATGTTGGCGCGCGGCGCGACCGGCACGGTGCGAACGGCTACAGCGACGCCGCGGGTCAACGCCACACCCAAGAAATCCTGCACCTGCGGATCGTTGAGAATGCGCTCGTGGTCGGCGAAGCGGGTCGGATGCAATGCGGCGCGCGGTATGGAGGCGCTTTCGCGCACGACCGTGCCGTCGCCCGCCCACGTCGTTTGCACGCGCACGATTGTCGTCCCGCCCGCCGCCTCGAAGGTCGCTCGATGCGGCGTGCGCTGGTCGATGCCGACGAGCGTGACATCCTCCACGCCTTGCGGCAATGCGGTGGCGATGATGGTTTCGAGCTCGCGTACGCGCACGGCGATCGCGGTCAAGTTAGGCATCGCCGCGGTTTCGACGCCGTCCCAGCCGAGCGCCCGCCATTTCTCACCATTCACCCAAGAAAACACCGGCGCTTCGGTGGCAGTCCCACAACACCCTGCGTAGCGCGGCAACAGTTCGTAAACCGAGGGGAAACTCAGGATCGTGCGGCGGAATGCTGGAAGGCCGCCCATGACGACGTTCAACGCGCCCCAGCCCTTCTCTACAGTCTCATATACTTTGACCGAGCCAAGGAATGGGGTGCCGGCGCTCATCAGCTTGCCGACACGCGCTGCGCCGCCGTACTTTGCCGTGTAAACTCGCGCGATCAGCCCACCCATGCTGT
Source organism: Hyphomicrobiales bacterium (assembly GCA_016210825.1). Taxonomy (GTDB): domain Bacteria; phylum Pseudomonadota; class Alphaproteobacteria; order Rhizobiales; family Xanthobacteraceae; genus JACQTM01. The sequence continues at coordinate 1,136 of JACQTM010000296.1, read as the reverse complement.
GCGCAAGGATGTCCACGCGAGCGGTGTTGCCCGTCTTCTCGTTGACAAACCATGCGAGCGCCTCGCCATTATCGAAGACGCTGCGTCGCCAATCGTAATCGAAAATGAAGAGATCGCGGCCCTCGCGGTAACCAAGCCGCTCCAGATGCGCCAGGATCGGGCTATAGAGTTCAAGCCGGAAAAACCCGAGATAGACGATCTCGCGCACGAGCCCGCATGGCTTTATTCCGTCCTTTGCGCCATCGGCGGCCACGCGGATCGTTGGGAAGCGCGGCAGCGCGCCAAGCGTCCCCCACACGACATCCGGCTCCGCCGTCGTACCGGAATTCGACCGGCACAGCCGCGAGCCAAGTAGGCCTGGCACGAAAATTAGCGGATTTCGCGCTTCCGCGGCCGTAGTTTGTGCATACGCCGGTGGGGCGGTGCCAACACCAAACCACAGCAAACTGATTGCAAGCGCGTATCGAAAGGCCGGGCAATGCGTGAGAGAAACCATGGCAGGCTCCTCATGCGTAATTAAGACTTCATCGGCATCTTATCAGATTAGCACGCGCGCTACCGGCACCGGCGGAACTCCGGCACGCGCGCTTTGTCCCAGACGACCGTGAGCCTATCGCCGCGCGGGGTGAGCGAAATTGGGATGGTGTGCATGCCGCCCTCGTTCTCGCAGCGCGCCTGGATGTAGATCGAGTCGGCGGCCTTGTATATTTTCTTGATTGAGCAATTGGCAACGAACCATTTCACCGACTTATCCGTGACCACGAGCGGCGCCGTGGCCGATGTATCGCCGTCGATCCGGCAGCCTGAGGGATCGATCGCCCAGCGCCCGATGTGCGGCTCGGCGGCGGATGTGGTTTGCGTCGCGAATACCACGATCGTGAAGCCGAGCACAATCCCGCAAATACCGACGGCGCGCATCAGGCCCCGCCTTTTTCCTTGCGTAGCTTCGCCCAATATTCGAGGCGCTTTCGGATCTCGCGTTCGAAGCCGCGTTCGGGCGGATCGTAGAAGACCTTTCGGCCGAGCGCGTCGGGAAAATAATTCTGGCCGGAAAATCCCTCTTCCTCGTCGTGGTCGTAGGTATAACCGCGGCCATAACCTTCCGACTGCATGAGCTTGGTCGGTGCGTTGAGGAC